>JBIIQL010000180.1:0-6821 GCA_044342095.1 Pirellulales bacterium | reverse complement strand
ACGCATCGCGATCTCCTCCGGGGTCGTCTCCATGACGATCCGTCGGTCGGGATGGAGGGGGGTGAGGTCGTCGAAGAATACGCGCGTCGAGAGTTTGGCCGGATCCTCCCCGTTGATCGCCTCCACCCGCAACAGCGCGAAATAGCGCTCGCTCTCCTTCGGGGGGCGGATCTGTCCGGCGACGCTCGTGCCGTTGCGGAGCCCGAAACGCCGGATCTGGCTCGGGCTGACGTAGATGTCGTCCGGGCAGGAGAGGTAGTGGTAGTCGGGACTGCGGAGGAAACCGAAGCCGTCGGGGAGGATCTCGAGCGTTCCCTCGCCGAACATCAGGCCGTTGAGCTTCACCCGTTCTTTCAGGATCCGGAAGACGAGGTCGTGCTTCTTCGCCCCGGTGATGTCGCCGATCTGTTCCGCGCGCGCCAGCTCGATGAGCTCCTGCATCGACATCTTCTGCAGGGCAGTGATGTGGGTGTCGGTTTTTTTCAGCGACTCGTAGCGGTCGGTCGCGTCCTCTCCCTCGAGCTTCACCTCGGCCGCGATCTCCTCGGCGATCGACATCGGTTCGTCGTCGAGGTCGTCGTCGGAAGGGAAGGCGGGATCAGTGGGCATGGGACACCTCGGGACGGCTGCGAGTCGTCACCCCTGAAGGGGGCCGACGCGACCGGAAGGGGGGCGAGGAGAAAAGGCGGGGATCCTCACGGGACGCCGGCTGGCCGGGCGATCGTGGGAACCGTTGACGGGAGTGGCTGGCGGGGAGGGCAATCGGCAGGGGCGAAAAGGAAAGCCACAAAAAATGCAGCCCGCACCAATCCCCCCAGACAACGAAAAAAGACCGAACTGGAAGCTTCGCCGGTCAGGAATGCGACCGTCGGAAAAGCTCTGACCAGAAGCGATCGATCTGGCTCCGAGTATACGCAGGATCCCCGGAGGTATCCACGGTCGACGTTTTTCCCGCAGGCAATCCCGGCGGCGCTTGCGCGTTCCAAGAGGCCTCGCGGGCTTCGATCTGCGGCCTGGAGAAGCGCGGGGCGATCCGGGCGTGACGGATGTCGTCGGGGCATTGGAGGACGATGACCCGATCGCAGCGGTCGAGCCAGCCACCACGGACGAGGAGCGGCACATCGAGCACCACGACCGGCTCCGCGCCGCCCGCGTGTTCCTTTTTCGCGATTTCGCCGAGGAGCGTCTCCATCCGCTGGTGGACGCGCGGGTGGACGATCGCCTCGAGATGGGCCAGGGCCTCCCGATGGACGGCGGTGGGGCCGAAGACGATCCCAGCAAGCGCCTTGCGGTCGACGCCAGACACGGTGGGCGACGGGCCCCCCTGGATCACCCCCGGCCCGAAGCGCGCGACGAGAGCGCCTTGCACATCAGCGTCCTTGAGAACCTCGTGGGCGATTCGGTCGGCATCGATGACGCGGGCGCCATGCTCCCCCAAGAGCCGGGCCACCGTCGACTTCCCCGCGCCGATCCTGCCGATGATCCCGATCAGAATCATGCTGCCTCGCCTCCTCGATCTCTCCTGCCCCGTAGAGGGCGAGGGCTCACTTCTCGCACTCCGCCCAGGTCGCTCCTTCGTGGACCGTCACCTCGAGCGGAACCTCGAGCGTCATCGCCCCCTTCATCTCCTCGACGAGGAGGCGGCGGACCGTCGCGACTTCGCCGGCCGGGACTTCGAGGAGGAGTTCGTCGTGAATCTGCAGGACGATCGCGGCGGCGAGCCCTTCGGCGGTGAGCCGAGCTTGGACGCGGAGCATCGCCAGCTTGATGAGATCGGCTGCCGACCCCTGGACGACTGTGTTCACCGCCGTCCGCTCCGGGAGCGTGAGACTGAACACACCGGCGGCCGTCCTGCGGCCGGCCCGGTCGCGGACCTTCTCGATCGTCCGCCGGCGGCCGAGCATCGTCGCCACGTAGCCGTCGCGGCGACACCGATCGAGGCAGTCGTCGATGAAGGCTTCGGCGCCGGAAAAGGTGTGGAAGTAGGCGGCGATGAACGTGGCGGCATCGGCCTGCGGGATGCCGAGGGTCTTGGCGAGGCCGAAGGCACTCTGACCGTAGAGGATCCCGAAGTTGACCGCCTTGGCCGTGCGACGCATGTCGCTGGTCACGTGGTCGGCTGCCACGCCAAACACCGCCGCGGCGGTGCTCAGGTGGATGTCGTCGCCCGAGGCGAACGCCCTCCGCATCGCCGCATCGCCGGAGAGGTGGGCGAGGATCCGCAGTTCGATCTGCGAGTAGTCGGCCGCGACGAAACGGTTCTCCACCACGCGGGGGACGAAGGCGGCGCGAATCTGCTGCCCCTCCTCGGTGCGAACGGGGATGTTCTGGAGATTCGGATCGCTCGAGGAGAGCCGGCCGGTGGCGGCGACGGTCTGATTGAAGGTCGTGTGGATGCAGCCGGTGGAGCTTTCGACGAGCGCCGGCAGGGCATCGACGTAGGTGCTCTTGAGTTTGGCGAACTTACGGTGTTCGAGGAGCAGCCGCGGGAGGGGATGACGCGGGGCGAGTTCTTCGAGCACCTCGGCATCGGTGCTCGGGCCGGTCTTCGTTCGCTTCACGACCGGCAGGCCGAGTTCGTCGAAGAGCACGGTGCGGACCTGGATCGGCGAAGCGATCGCGAAGGGGTGCCCGGCGAGGGCGTGAATCTCGGCTTCGAGGTCTGCCAGCCGCTCGGTGTACCGTGCGGACAGCCGCTCGAGCAGCGTGACATCGATCCGCATCCCGCGGTGTTCCATCGCGGCGAGGACCGAGGCGAGGGGGATCTCCACGTCCTTGAACAGGCTCGCGAGCCCCTGCTCCTCCAGACGCGCCGCGAGGAGGGGCACGAGGTCGGTCGTGGCCCGGCAGGCCGCCACGGCGTCGGCGGCGTTGGCAGGGCTCTCGAGGCGGGTCTGGCGAACGTCCTTTTCAACGGTGTCGAGATCGTCGCTCGAGCCGATCGAGTCGAGATCGGCCTGAGCCCCGAGGGAGTGGTTGCGCTGTCCCGCATCGAGGAGGTAGCCGGCCAGGAGCGTGTCGAACGCCCCTCCGGCGAAACCGTACCCGGCGACGCCAAGCGCCAGTTCTTGCCGCTTGAGATCGTGGGCCTGCTTCGGCGTGGCGGGATCGGCAAGAAACGCCGCAAGCGCCTCCCGGCCGGGGCCGTTGCCCGCGAGGAGCGCCACCGGCACCCAGGCCGCGCGCGATCCCGACACGATCCCCAGCCCCAGCGGCGCCGTCAGCCGCGTCGCTCCAGGGGGCAACGCCACGGCGAGCGTCACCGGACCCAACGATCGCAAGCCTTCCACGAGCGCGGCGAGCGCCGCGTCGTCGGCCGGCGTCGCGAAGGTCGGCATCGCGCTTGCTGCGGATGGCTCGTCGTCGTCTCCGAGGAGCAGCCGCCCCTGGCGATCGTCGGCCTTGGCAGGCTTGGAGGACGTCTTCTTCGCCGGGGCCGCTTTCGACGGCGACGGCGTGGAGGACTGCCTGGCCGTCTTGACGAGGCTCTGGAAGCCGAGCCCCTCGAGAAACGCCGTCAGGGCTTCGCCGTCGGGGCGATGGAGTTTCGCCGCTTCCCACGGAATCTCGATCGGAACGTTCGCATCGAGGCGCACAAGCTCGCGGGCCGCGCGGGCCGTGTCGGCGTGGAGGCGGAGATTCTCCTGCTTCTTCGCCCCCTTCACCTCACCGGCGCGGGCGAGGATCGCATCGAGATTGCCGAATTGCTGGAGGAGCTCGGTGGCCGACTTCGGCCCGATCGAGGGGACGCCAGGGACGTTGTCGGCCGTATCGCCGACGAGAGAGAGCCAATCGATGACCTGATCGGGGCGCACGCCCCAGTCGGCGAGGAGCTCCTCGGGCCCCAGCGGCGTGTTCGTGCGCAGGTTGAGGAGCTTCACCCGGTCGGAGAGGAGTTGGCGGGCGTCCTTGTCGGAGGTGGCGAGGGTCACGCTCCCGCCGCGGGCGGTGACGGCCGCGGTGAGGGTGGCGAGGATATCGTCGGCCTCGAAGCCGGAGAGCTCCAGGCAGGGGATCCCCATCGTGGCGCAGAGTTGGCGGACGAGGGGGATCTGCGGCACGAGATCCCCAGGCATCTCGGCCCGCGTCCCTTTGTAGGCCGCATGCCGGATATGGCGGAACGTCGGGCCGGGGGCGTCCATGGCGCAGAAGAGATAGTCGGGCTTCCGTTTCTCGATGATCCCGAGAAGGTCCTTCGTGAAGCCGTAGACGGCCTGCACCGGCGTGCCGGTCGGGCTCGACATCTCGGGAAGGGCGTGGAAGAGTTGATAGACGCGCGACAGCGTGTCGATCACCCACACCGTCTTTCCGGTGAGATCGGGGGGGGCGACCGGCGTCGCATGCCCCGGGATCGAGTGACGGTCGGCCGAGTCGGGGGGCATGGGAAAGACACACGGTGGCGGTGGGAACGAGAGGGGGAGCCGAAGCATACCGTGGCGCCCGACCGTCGCCGCGTGGGGGCGGCACTGAACCGTGCTATAACGGGAGCCATGGGGAAACACGATCGAATCCGCGCGGCCTCCGCAGCCGTGGCCTCCATGGTGGTCGTGACGTTTTGCCTGGCAGAGGGCAGGGCCGCCGCCGCCGATTTCGAATCGGGCGCGGGGGACGTTTTCCTGCGGCGGTGTCTCGAGTGCCACGGGGCGAACGATCCTTCAGGGGGGCTCGATCTCTCCCGCGCCGAGGGCCTGCTCTCCGGCGGCGACTCCGGGGCGGTCGTCACGCCTGGCGACCCTGCCGCCAGCCCCCTCTTTGCCCGCGTCCTAGCCGGCGAGATGCCCCCGGCGAAGAATGGCGTCGCTGGCAAGCTCCCGGAGACCGAGATCGCGGCCCTCAAAGAGTGGATCGCCGCGGGCGCCCTCTGGCCGGAGGGGCGGCACCTCGATCCTCTGGAGCGAACGACCGATTCGCGTGGCGGCCGCGACTGGTGGGCCTTCGAGCCGCTCCGTGCCACGCCGCCGCCGACCGTGGCGGGGGTGAGCCACCCGATCGACGCCTTCGTCCGCGACCGGCTCGCCCGCGAGGGGATCGCTCCGGCCCCCGAGGCCGACAGGCGTGTACTCCTGCGGCGGCTTTCGTTCGATCTCGTCGGCCTTCCCCCCACGGCCGACGAGCTCGATGCCTTTGCCGCCGATCCGGCGCCCGACGCCTACGAAAAACAGGTCGATCGGCTCCTTGCCTCTCCCCATTTCGGCGAGCGGCAGGCGCGGCACTGGCTCGACGTCGCCCGCTTCGCGGAGACCAACGGCTACGAACGCGATGCCGAGAAGCCGCAAGCCTGGCGCTACCGCGACTGGGTCGTGAAGGCCTTCAACGACGACATGCCCTTCGATCGCTTCGTCCTCGAGCAGCTGGCCGGCGACGAGCTTCCCGATCGCAGTGAAGCGACGGCGATCGCCACCGGCTTTCTCCGCCTCGGCACTTGGGATGACGAGCCGAACGACGCCGAGGACTACCAATACGACCGGCTCGAAGACCTCGTCAACGTCACGAGCACCGCCTTCCTCGGGCTGACGGTGAAGTGTGCCCGCTGCCACGATCATAAGTTCGACGCGATCACCCAGGCTGATTACTACCGGATCGCCGCCGCCTTCTGGCCGGGGCCGGTTCACAACGGCCGGGCCAAGGCCCTCGGTGGCCCGTCGGCCGAGCAGATCGGCTTCGATGTCCTCGGCTGGACCGACCTCGGCCCCGAAGCCCCGCCGCTTCACGCGCTCAAGAAAGGGGATCGCCATCGGCCGCTGGCCGAGGTGAAGGCCGGTGCGCCGTCGTTCGTGGGGCCCCTTGCCGGTGACTTTCCTCCGCCGCCGGCCGAGGCCCGCACGACGTTCCGCCGAACGCACCTCGCCCGCTGGATCACCGACCCGAAAAACCCACTCACGCCGCGCGTGATCGTCAACCGGCTCTGGCAACATCATTTCGGCCACGGGCTCTGCCGAAACCCCGACAATGTCGGCTTCAATGGGCCGCGGCCGGAATACCGTGAGCTCCTCGACGCACTCGCCGCCGATCTTGTCGCCGGGGGCTGGAAGCTCAAAGCCCTCCATCGGCTGATCGTGACCAGCGCCACCTATCGTCAGGCGTCGATCCATCCCGACCTGGAGTCCCTCGCCGATCGCGACCCAGGCAACGCGCTCCTCTGGCGGGCGGACCGGCGCCGGCTCGATGCCGAGAGTCTCCGCGACGCGATCCTCGCCGTGGCGGGCGACCTTGATCCGCGCCTCGGCGGTCCGAGCTTCAAGGCACCGATCGACGGAGAGGCGCTCGAGGGGCTCTCCATGAAGGGGAATGCCTGGGCGCCATCGCCGCCGGAGGAATGCCGGCGCCGCAGTCTCTATATGTTCACCAAGCGTGGGCTGATCGTCCCGCTGATGACGACCTTCGACCAGTGCGACACGACGGTGCCGACCGGCAAACGCGACGTGTCGATCGTCGCCCTCCAGGCGCTCTCGCTTCTGAACAACGGCTGGGTGCGTGGCGAGGCCGAGGCGTGCGCGGGGCGTGTTCTCACGGCGGCCGCCGAGGCCGGGCCCCGGGTCGACGACGTCTGGCGGCGCGTCCTCGGCCGCTTGCCCTCGGCAGCGGAGAAAGCGGCGGCCCTAGACTACGTGACGACGCAGAGGGCGGGGGATCCGACTCGCGAGCGACTCGCCTGGGCATCGCTCTGTCAGGTGCTCTTCAACACCAATGAGTTCATCTCCATCGACTGATCGGCTTCCCCGAGGGCGCCTTTTTCTCAGCCCTCGCGTGTGAGCTGACACCCCGGAGCCCTCCCGATGCCATCCCACCGACCGATCCTCGGGCCCGCCTTCCCCTGCGGC
>JBIIQL010000179.1:0-6823 GCA_044342095.1 Pirellulales bacterium | reverse complement strand
GCAATCGTCCCTCGGCTGGGCGCTCCTCCTGCCCGTTTCATCGTACCAACCCGGCGGCCGATCACCGCGACGATCGGAGCGCCGCGTGGAGGATCTCCACCGGATGAAGGGCCGTGCGACCGGTGCCATCCTTGATCTGGTGGCGGCAGCTCGTTCCCGGCGCGGCGATCAACACGTCGGCCGCCGCTTCGCGCACCGCCGGGAAGAGCACGAGCTCCCCGATGCTCATCGAGACATCGAAATGCTCGCGCTCGTAGCCAAACGAGCCCGCCATGCCGCAGCAGCCGCTGGGAATCGGCTCGACGGAATAATTCCTGGGCATCGACAGGGCCGTCACCGTCGGATGGATCGACGCCAGCGCCTTCTGATGGCAGTGCCCATGGAGGCGGATCGTGCGCGGCTGATCGGTGAACGAATCCGGGCCGATCCGCCCGGACGCCGCTTCACGGGCGAGGAACTCTTCGATGAGCAGCGCCCTCCCGGCCAGCTGCCGCGCGGCGGGGATCATGTCACGCGGGACGAGATCGGGCACCTCGTCACGGAAACCGAGGATCGCCGAGGGCTCGATCCCAACAAGCGGCGCGTCGTCGGTGATCACGCCGGCGAGCCGGCGGACGTTCTCGATCGCCAGGCCCCGTGCCTCGCGGAGGAGGCCCTTCGAGATCTGCGGTCGGCCGCTGGCCACGTGGTCGGGGATCACCACCTCGTAGCCGAGGGCCTCGAGAAGCTCGACGGCCCGGATCCCCACCGGGGCGTCGAGCGTGTCGGTGAACTCATCACAAAACAGATGGACGCGGCCGAGCCGGCCGGGGCGCCTTGGCCGGCCCCGCATCCAGCGCGAGAGCGTCATACCGTGGACGGGCGGCAGCGATCGGCCCGCCGCGAACCCGATCCCCCACTTGAGCAGGCCCGAGATTCCTGGTGCGGCGATGAGCGTGTTGTAAAGCCAGGGAACACGCGAAGCCCACTGCATCGCCCGAGCGGTGTCGGCGATGAGCCTCGTCCGCAGCGGGACACCGTGCGCGTCCATCCAATGCTGCTCCCATTCGCTCTTCAGCCTCGCCATGTCGACGTTCGACGGGCACTCGCTCTTGCAGCCCTTGCACGACAGGCACAGATCCATCACCTCGGCGAGCTCGGGCGTCGTCCAGGGATTGGCCCCCGGGCTTCCGGCCGTCGAGGCGAGCGCCTGCCGGAGCACGTTGGCGCGGGCCCTGGTCGTGTCCTTCTCGTCGCGCGTCGCCATGTAGCTGGGGCACATCGTCCCCCCCATCGCGGCCGATTTGCGGCACTGGCCGACGCCGCCACACTTCTCCGCCGCCCGCAGCACTCCCTGGACGGCGTCGAAATTGAACACCGTCTCGTGGCTCGGCTCCGGCTCGCCAGGCACGATCCGCAGCTGCGTGTCCATCGGCAGGGTGTCGACGATCTTGCCGGGGTTGAGGATGCCCTGCGGATCGAAAAGCCGCTTCACGCGGACGAGATGCTCGTAGCAGGCATCCCCGACCATCGTGCGGATGAACTCGCCGCGAAGCCGGCCGTCGCCATGCTCGCCGCTCAGGCTCCCGCGGTATTTCTTGACGAGATGCGCGACGTCGGTGGCGACGTCGCGGAACATCTTCAAGCCCTCGACCGTGCGGAGGTCGAACAGCGGCCGGAGATGGAGCTCGCCGGCGCCGGCATGGGCGTAGTGGATGCAGTCGATGCCGTATTTCTCCGCGAGGAGCCGGTCGAAGTCGGCGATGTAGGCGGGAAGGTCGTCGATCGCTACGGCGGTGTCCTCGACGATCTCGCGCGGCTTGTTGTCGCCGGGAATGTTCTGCACCAGTCCCTGCCCGGCCCGGCGCAGCTCCCACACCTTGTTGGCATCGTCGCCGAAGAGGCGCGGATAGGCGTGACCGATCCCCGCCGATCCAAGCGCCCGCTCGGTGGCCGCAAGCGCCCGCTCGATCGCCGCCCGATGTCCATGGCGGATCTCGACGACGAGGATCGCACCTGGATCTCCGACGACGAAGCTGCGGTTGCGGGTCTGCTCGGCGTTGCCCTTCGTGCACTCGAGGATCTTCCGATCGATCAGCTCGCAACCGGAGAGCACGGCCCCTTCCGTCGCCGCCGCGACCTTCCCCTCGTGCATGACCACGACGGCCCCGCGGAGAGCCTCGTCGACGGTGGCGCAATGGGCCACGAGCAGGCCCCCCGGCGCCGGAAGGTCGATCAGCCCGAGTTCGAACTCCACCCCGACAAACAGCGTCCCTTCCGAACCGGCGACGAGCTTACAGGCGTTGAAGGGATGCGGACTCTCCGGGTCGAAGCAGTCGGCGTCCATGAGGGCGTCGAGGGCGTAGCCGGTGTTGCGCCGGGTGACAGCCGCCTTGGGGAAGCTCCGCTCGACCTCCGCCCGAACTGCCGCGTCGCCGAGGAGGTCGCGAAGGCCGCGGTGGATCCGTGTCTCGAGCGTGTCGGGGCCTGCACAGCGGGCGGCGAACTCGGCGGCCGATTCCGCGGCGAAGGTGGCCTCCGAACCGTCGGCGAGGAAGCCGCGCGCGGCGCGGAGATGGTCGCGCGTCGTCCCCCAGGCGATGGAGTTCGATCCACAGGAATTGTTCCCCACCATCCCGCCGATCATCGCCCACGAGGCAGTCGACGTCTCGGGACCGAAGGAGAGGCCATGGGGGGCGAGGGCCTGGTTGAGGGCATTACGGACCACTCCCGGCTGGACGCGCACCGTGCGTCGCCCCACGTCGATCGCCACGATCTTGTTCATGTGGCGGCCGGTATCGACGACGATCCCTCCCCCGACGACCTGACCGGCCAGCGACGTGCCGGCACCGCGCGGAATGATCCCCACCCCCTCGGCCGCGGCAAAGCGGATGATCGCGCCCACATCCGCATCCGTTTTCGGAAACGCCACCGCCAACGGCCGCTCTTGGTACTCGGAGGCGTCGGTGGCGTAGATCGTCCGTGTCGTGTCGTCGACGAGCAGCTCGCCGGCCAGCCGCGTGGCCAGCGTTGCCAAGCGCTCGTGCAGTCGGGGATCATGCCGGGGGGCCTCGGCGACGGGCTTCGACCTGCTCGGCTCTCGATGGATCATGGCTGGGTACGGCGGAGAATACGGCAGGGAAGAATCCAGTGGCATCATGGTAGCCTTTTCCTGGGCCGTTCCCGATTACCGCTTTCCCCGCCGGTCCCGCTCGTCATGCCGACCCCCGACGCCGAACTCCCCACGGTCGACCTCCGCCGCCACGGCACCGTGACCGTGGCGACCCTCCTCGACAAGCGCGTTCTCGGGGCACGGGCCACGTCCCTGTTCGAGGACCGACTCCTGCCGCTCGCCGACGACCTCGCCGGGGACGGCCTCGTGATCGACTTCTCGCGGGTGACGTACTTCGGGAGCGATTCCTTCGGCCGGCTCGTCCAATTGGCCGGCCGGGTGGAGCGTGCCCGTGGCTGGCTGACGCTGTGCCATGTCGACGCGAAGATCCGCGAGGTGTTCCGCGTCACCCGGCTCGACACGAGATTCGACATCGCCGACGACCTCGTCACGGCGATCGGCTCGAGTCGGCCGACCGAACCGGGCTGAGCGGACACGAGGCCGATGGCGCGCGAGAAGCAACGGACGCTGTTCGACGATGACCCGCTTCCGGAATCCCCGGCGGCACGGCTCCCGCGCGCCGAGCCGGTCGCGCCGGCCCGAGTCGCCGCGGAGATCCACCCCCTCGCCGCCCGGCTCCCGGCGAACGTCCATCTCGGCACATCGAGCTGGTCGTTCCCCGGCTGGACCGGCCTCGTCTACGCGCCACGCCACGGCAAGCCGGAGAGCGAACAGCGCCTGGCACGCGGGGGCCTGGCCGCCTACGCGCAGCATCCCCTCTTCGGCAGCGTGAGCCTCGATCGCACGTTCTACGCACCGCTGCTTGCCGACGAATACGCCGCGTATGCCGCGGCAGTGCCCGATAACTTCCGGTTTGTCGTCAAAGCGCCGGCCGCGGTCACCGATCCATTCAAACGGCTCGGCGGCTCGGGGCTGGTCAGCGGCGAGAACGCCAGCTTTCTCGACGCCGCCACGGCGGCGGCGGTCTGCGTCACCCCGGCGGTCGCCGGGCTGGGAGCGAAGCTCGGTGCGATCGTCTTTCAGTTTCCCCCCTTGGGAAGATCGCTCCTCGCCGACGTGCCACGGCTCGTCGCCCGTCTCGTGGCCTTCGTGGCGGCGCTGCCGCGTTCATGTTCCGACGCTCTCCCGCACGGGCCGAGCTTGGCCCTCGAGATCCGTGATCCCGCGCTCGTCTGCGAGGCGCTCGCGGCAGGGCTCCTCGATTGGGGCGCCATGCCGTGTCTTGCGGCGCACGCCCGAATGCCACCGCTCGGAGAGCAGGCGGCGGTGTGGCAGCTCGATCGCTTCCCGCTGACGAGCCCGCTGGTCGTCCGCTGGAATCTCCATGCCGGGAAGGAATACGAGGGAGCGAAGCAGGAATACTTTCCCTTCGACCGGCTCGTCGAGGAGGATCTCGAGACGCGCGACAGCCTCGCCCGACTTGTCCGCACCCAGGCGCGCTCGGGGCGGACGGTCCTCGTGACGATCAATAACAAGGCGGAGGGCTCGGCGCCATGGAGCGTCCGCCGCCTCGCCGAGGCGATCGCAGACGGCAGCTGACCGCGCCTCCGAAATCAGTCGCCGGGAAGAAAGACCCACAGCGCCGGTCTACCGCAGTTGCAGTGCACGGCCCGGCCCAGCAGACCGAGCCCTGCCGCGCTGAGAAAGACGCTCGTTCGCGCTGCATCCCAGAAGCCGTGCAAGCCCAGCGAGTGCGGGCCGCGCAGCCGCTGGGCGACGCTCGGCACCGGATGGAAGATCGTCTCGACCCAGGGCGGCCGATTCCGCTCGCGGTCCTGCAGATCGTCGAGTGCGGCAATCGCCCGTTCCATGCTCCCGCGGGAACAGCCAGTTCCGAGCACCCGCTCATCAACCTCCGTGACGCCACGGCGGCTCGGCGTCGGGAGGAGGAGAAGCCCGAGAAACGACCAGAGTGTGGACCAGAGACTGAAGTCAACGGTGCCGGATGCCGTACCCAGTCGATCGCTACCCACCAAGCAGGCGGCCACCGTGATGCCGGTGAGTGTGAAGCCCAATGCCAGGATTCGGCCCCGCAGCCAACTCCCGGAACCGACAGCCACGCTTCGCCGCTGCAAAGCCGCGGCAAGCTGATCGGGCTCGAGCATCTCTCGCCATTTCATGGGCAGCAGATGGAGCCGCGGCACGAGCACACCGACGATGCCGCCGGTGAATCCCTCGTCCTGGCTCTCGGCGACGAAGGTAGCGACGGATTCCTCCGCGCCGGTCGAGCGTTCGTCGCTGGGCGTCACCTCGAGCGGCGCAGCGGCCGAGGCGAGCAGGACGCGGCCACGCAGGAGCAGCAGCATGAGAGCAGCCCCGGCCATGACCACGCCGACGACGCCTCCGAGTCGTCCCGCAGCGAACATCGCGACCGCGGTCAAGGAAAGGAGGGCAGCATGCACCGCGACTCCACGGGCCAAGCCCGCCAAATACCTTCCGAGCGGCGGATGCGCGCGTGAAAAACGTCGTGGGAGCAGGAAGCCGCCCCAGAGATCCAGCGGAAATTGGATGGCAACGTAGAAAAGCACGAAGGCCAGTAGCCCGACGATCTGCGTCGCCACGGGGGCGTCAGCTGCCGGCAGGGCCCGCTCGCTCGCGTTCACGACCAACCCTGCCGCGCTGAGCACCACCATCGTGCCAACCGCGGAGATGCCCAGCCACAACCGCGCCCGGCCATACCCCGGAAGCGTTTCTGCGGAGTTGGCCGGCTCAGGCGGCTTCACACACTTCGCCCGCTGCATCGCCTCGGCCGTCTTTCGAATGCCGCGGAGCATGCCACCGAAGACGATCTCGTGGAGCGGGACGACCGCATACCAGTAGAGAATCCCGATCAACCCTCTCGGCCTGTAGAGGGCCGTCATCTTGAGTTCGGTGGGAGAGTCGGCCACGCCGCCGGCCGGCAGGATCTCGAACTCGAGCTTCGCCTCCCCGGGTAATTTCATTTCCGCCCGGAGCGAGAGCGAACGGTCTCGATCAATGCCGACCACCCTCCAGAAATCGAGCGTCTCGCCGAACTCGACGTTTTCTGGATGACGCCGGCCACGGCGTAGCCCCGGGCCACCGACAAGCGTGTCCATCCAGCCCCGCAGTCGCCAGAGCATGTCGCCGGCATACCAACCGTTGCCCCCGCCGATTCGACAGACGGCGGCAAACACACTCTGCGGATCGGCGTCGATTTCCACCGAACGGCGGTCGGAGAAGACGGTGCCACCGGCCCACGAAGGGTCGCCCGGAATCGGGCCGGCGACGCTCCACCTCGTCTCCACCGCCCCGGCCTCGACCTTCCGCAGCGCTCTCGTGATCGCCTCCCGAGCCCCGAGCGCCGCGTGAGGCATGAGCCGCTGGGCGTCGTCGTTGGTGAGCACGACCCGGTTTCTCAAGCCCTCGGCCAGGGGCCGGGCGATCCGATACGACACGGGCGTGACGAGGTTGATCCACAGCGAGCTCAATCGCGGCGTGAGCACAGGCACCGGCATGATGAGCCGCCGCGGGAGGTGAAGCTCCTCGGCCATGATCTGCATCAACTGCTGATAGGGAAAGACGTCCGGACCACCGATCTCGAGCGTACATCCGGCTGACTCGGGAACCTCGAGACAGCGAACAAGCCAGTGGAGGACGTCCTCAATGGCAACCGGCTGGCATTCCGTCTTCACCCAGCGCGGAGTGACCATCACGGGCAGCCGCTCGACGAGATAACGGAGAATCTCGAAG
>JBIIQL010000178.1:0-6840 GCA_044342095.1 Pirellulales bacterium | reverse complement strand
CCCGGACTTCACCAACGACGCTGCCCCGGAAATCGTTCCGAAGTAGGTTCCGGAGCCGCTGGCCTGGTTGAACGTCACGGTGCTCCCAGCCCCTGCCGCGACGATGTCTCCCGTGAGACTCGAAACACTCCCGGTAAGGGACGTGCCCGCCGTGAGCGTGGTCCCACCGGTGTAGGAATTGTTGCCGGTCATCGTCAACGTGTTCCCCGACCCATCCACCGTCACCGCACCGGCACCCGACATGTCGCCGATGTAGGTGCTGCTTCCGGTCGTCTGATCGAAAGTCACGATGGAGTCGTTGACGATGTCGCCTTGGATCCCTACCCCGGCCTTCCCGATGAGGGTGCCGTTCGAAACGGTCGTGCCACCGCTATAGGTGTTCGCACCAGTGAGGGTGATGGCACCAGCCCCGAGAATCGACAGCGAACCGCCGCCGGAGATGATTCGCGACGTGGTGGCGTTGGCCGCCTGATCGAACGCGACGTTGGCACCGGTGTCGATGAAGAGATTACCGCGGATCGAGTCGGTCGTGCCGATGAGGGCACCACCCAACACGGCCGTCTCACCGGTATAGGTGTTCGCGCCAACGATCGTCACGACGCCCGCGCCTTCCTTCACCAACGAACCGGCACCGGTGATGTCGCCGCCAAAGGTCCCATCGCTCGCCTGATCGAAGGTGAGGGTCGACGTAGTCACCGTGAGACCGACCGCCTGGTCCCTCAACGATGCCGTGGACACCCGGAGCTCACCATCATCGACCGTGACGCCCCCGGTGAACGTATTGGCCCCCGTCAGCGTCAGCGTTGCACTCCCGTCCTTCACGAGGGCGACGTCTCCACCCGTGGAAAGGATCGAGCCGGCGTAGGTGGTCGATGTGGCGCCCGTGTTGACGGTGAGGGTGCCGAGGCTCCCCGACGACTGCACCTTCGACGTGCTGTCACCCGAAATCCCCGTCAAAGTCTGGCCGTATCCTTGGAGATCGAGGATCCCCGTGCCGAGCAACGAGAGGTCATTCTGGCTCAGAGCGTTGTTCGCTCCCAGGTTCACCCTGGCCGAGTTGATGATCGTGTTGCCCGAATAGTTACTCGCACCGTTGATGGTCACCTGCCCCGACAAGGCGGTTCCTGCACTCGTCCCACCGATCAGAAGGTCGGAGGTTCCAGTCCCACCGATGCCGTTGGCGAGCACAAGATTGCGGCCAGCCCCGGACCCGATCTGGAGAGAACCGGTGTTGTCGTTGTTGGTGATCGTGCCGTTGATCGTGGCATTGGCACCGGTGTTCGTGATCGTCTTAACGCCGGCCCCGTCGGCGATCGTGATGTTGTTGGCAAGCGTCAGGGCGGCTTTGATGTTGAGCTTGGAGTCAAACCCGCTAGCCCCGCCGAGGGTGACGGAACCGGCACCGAGAGCGGTATTGACGTTCGAGGCGTTGACCGTCACACCGTCAATCGTCAACCCACCGGCGAAGGTGTTGGTACCAGAGAGGCCGAAAGAACCGGCGGCTCCGTCCGCGTTGCGGGTCAGCGTCAGTCCACCGTCGCTGATCACGCCACCGAACGTCATCGAACCGCTGTTGCCGAGCGTGATCTTCCGCGTCGCTGAGCCGAGGCTCAAGGCGCTCCCGGTACCGGAGAACGTCATGTTCGCGGTGCTACTGGCCGATCCCGTCGATCCGCTGATGCCGATTTGAAAGTCGCCCAGGACGTTGATCCCGTTGAGGCGGGCGGTCGGTGAGTTGAAATTATTGACCGAACCGATGGCACCGCCGTAGATGTTGAACGCTCCGGTCCCGAAGCCGTTGTTCGTCCTCGCCACCACGTTGCCGGCGTTGAGGGTGAGCCCGCCCTGGTAGTTGCCGCCCGAGAGCGTCAGCGTTCCGGCACCGGACTTGATGAGCCCATTCCCACCCGTTCCGAGCAGGGCGATACCCCCGAAGTCGACCACGCTGCCAGCACCGAAGTCGAACGTCTTGATCGCGCCACCGAACCCCATCTGCTGCGACGTGGAGTTCGTGAACCCAATGGTCACGTTCGCACCGGTCGTGATGTCGCCGATCGTTCCCGTCGTCGAGAACATCGAGCCGAAGGTGTACGTCCCCGCGTTCACGAAGGACGTGTTGCTGCCAGTCACCCACGCGGAGGTGAAAGGGCCGCCGGAGGTCGTCGACCAACGGGCAGAGTTCCAAGCGCCGGTGCCAGAGTCTGTCGTGTAAAGCTGGGCGCTCGAAGTCGCCGGTGCCAGCAACGACAAGGCGACAACCGCAGGGGCGAGAGCGAGACGACTCAATCCGGAGCAGATCCGTCGGACTCGGGATGATTTCATGACTGGTGCCTGGTGGAAGCCCGCACGCCGAACAGGAGCGTGGGAAGGGGTAGTGGAGGAAGAGGAGATCGGACCTCCGAAAGCGACCGGCTGTTGATCAGCGGCGGCAATCAGGGGAAAAGCTCGAACACGCAGGTGACGCATCGGAGGATCCGGATGGAAGGGGAGGAGCAGAACGAGGTCTACATAGGATGGGAGCGTAGCAATCGTGCAACCCGTTCATGGTCGAAGGGCATGAATCGGTCGTGCGGAGGCACGAATTGGCCAAAGGCAGCGACGCTTCGCGCACCAGCAACTACGGATCGCGCATCGGCCCATCGCACTGCGATTGGCCCGATTGTTGCGCGCAGGACAGGGATCGGGCCGCCGGCTCGCCATAGATGAAGCCCCTACCGCCGGATGCAGCGGGCGACGCCGACCGGCTTCCCTTGCTTTCCGGGGTGTCTCGCGGGGAAGCGGTCGGGGAGGACTTTTTCCATCGACAGCTGGGGTCGCCAAGGGCTGTGACGTGCGCGCGTTTCCGTCGGCCATCCGGGGCACCGTGGATGACGATGGATGAGGATTTCTTGGCGGCCGTCCTTCGCCCGCAGGACCGGATTTCTCGCCCCGACCGGCGCGATCAGCCGATTGATCGCTAGCGGGTCATCGCTCAACGAGGGGAGAGGTCTGGACGCGGGTCGTCGTGCCCCCAGGCCTCCCCAGATCACCGGAATCGCCACGCACCGCATCAATCCATCAACCGCTTCATGCCGCAGGCACTCTCAGAGCGAACCGGCGACAGGCGCTTCCGCGGCTGCCTGGCGATCGCCGGCTGCCTTGCCCTGGCCGCCTGGCTTTCGTCCTCTCTTTCAGTTGCCGAGTCTGCCGCCCCCTCCGAAGCCAGCAGCCTCGCCGAGGCGATTCCAGCGCCGGTGAGCGATGGCTGGCAAGCCGAAGCGGCGGCCGCGGGGCAGGGCTGGGGCGATGCCGGGCTCGGGGATCGCTTCTTCGCCGACTACGACAACGGCTTTGCGATCCTTCCCCGCGACCCCGGCGAAACGCCGTTTTCGCTCCGGATCCGCAATCAGAACATGTTTCGCTACGACGGCTTCGCCCGAAAGGACAGCTCCTGGACCGACAGCGCCGGAGACGTGATCCCGATCGCGAACTCCAACTACTTCGGGATCCCCCGCGGGCGGCTGATCTTCTCCGGCGACGCGCTCCTTCCCAAGCTCTCCTACCTCCTCAACATCGACTACAACTCGGTCACCAACCAACCGATCGGGTTTCGGGCGTATTGGCTCAGCTACCGCTTCAGCGACAGCCTCGAGTTGAGCGTCGGGCAGTCGAAGGTGCCCGGATCGCGCGAATGGCTCGAAAGTGCCTTCGCGCCGCTGCAGAGCGCCGATCGCACGATGGCCACGACCTTCTTCCGCCCCAGCTTGAGCCAGGGGGTGTGGCTCACCGGCGAACCGCTCGATGGTGTCTTCTATCACGCCATGGTGGCCAACGGGTTCAACACGCTCAACCTCATCCCCGAGGCGCTCAATGACCGCTTCGCCTGGTCTGGCTCGGCCTGGTGGGAGCCGTGGGGAGAGTTTGGCCGTGGCTCCTCCGATCTCCAGGACCACGAGTCCCCGGCGATCCGGCTCGGAAGCTCCTTCACGTACGCTCTCGGCAGCGGCAGCCAGTCGGCGAGCGACGCGGTGGAAAACTCCCCCATCCGCCTTTCCGACGGCACGATCATCACGACGCCCGGCGCCCTCGCCCCCGGCGTCACGCTCCTCTCCTACGACATCTCGCTGGCGGCCATCGATCTGGCCTGGAAATACCGCGGCCTCGGCCTCTCGTCGGAGATCTATTTCCAGGATCTGCTGGGATTTCAGGCCACCGGGCCGCTGCCGATCGCGTCGACGTCGGCCTTCGGCGGCTTCGTCAAGGCGGGCTATTTCATCGTCCCGCGCGAGACCGAGCTCTACGCTCGCTCGTCCTACGTGACGGGCGCCTATGGCTCGGGCACCGAGTGGGGGATCGGCCTCAACCGATTCTTCCTCCCGGGAAAGGACAATCTCTTTTTCACCTTCGACACAGCCTGGCTCGAGAACTCCCCGGCAGGCCAAAACCGGACCGGATTCGTGGCCGGCCAGACCGGCCTCCTCGTCCGTACCCAGATTGTCGCCACCTACTGAAAGCCTCCCGTGCTGTCATTCGCCCGGATGTCGTTCTTCGGCGGCCTGCTCCTGGCAGCGGCACTCCCCGTCCAGGCCCAAGACGCGCCCGACGAGGAGACGATCACCGAACGGCTCGCCTCTCCGTACGCCTTCGACCTTCTCCCCGACGACCCGGCCACGCCCGAGGAAGCCTCGGTGGCAGTCGCCGGCGGGAGCGATCCCTTCGGCCCCAAGACGGTGACGGGCGATCTCTTCGATCGCTGGTTCTCGACGAAGGATTCCGGGATCACCTTCGGCGGTCGGGAGACGCAGTTCGGATTCGGTGTCGCCGGCGGCATCGACCAACCCGTTCCCCAGCCGCTGGGCGTCGGTGACGTCTTCGTCTACACCGGCCGCGGCGAATACGACGCGGTCGTCGATCTCGATAAGTTCGGCGGGCTCCCCCACGGGCGGCTGCTCGTCCGGGCCGAGCATTGGTATGGCGAATATGGCAACGTATCGCTCCGCTCCGGGGCGTTCACGCCGGTGGTTTTCCCCGCCGCCCTCCCGCCCCGGCCGAACGATCCGGGCGTGCCGTACATCACGAACTTCCTCCTCACCCAGCCCCTCGCGCCGGAGTGGGTCGTCTACGGCGGCAAGAAGGACATCCTCGGTTCGTTCGACCAGGACGTGTTCGCTGGCGGCGACGGCACCGATCAATTCGTCAATCAGGCCCTGATCGCCAATCCCTCGTTCCTGCTCGGGATGCCCTATTCGTTTTTCACCGCGGGCGTCGTCTCGCCGCGCGAATGGGGCGGCCTGGCGTTCTACGTCATGGATCCCAAGAACCGCACCGCCGACTTCATGCAGTTCGGCGACCTGTTCAACCAGGGAATCATCGTCGGCGGCGAGCTGAAGCGAAAAACGACGATCCTCGACCTGCCTGGCCAGCAGCACCTCGGCGGCGTCTGGAAGCATCAGGAGCAGCGTGACTTGCGGGTTGCGTTTCAGCCGCCCGACGTCGGGGGAGGGCCGGTGGCGACGTCCGGCCGGACGCTGTGGGATTCCTGGGTGGTGTACGGCGGTTTCGACCAATACCTCGTCCGCTCCTCGGAGAAGCCCACCCGGGGCTGGGGGCTGTTTGGGCGGGCCTCGATCGCCGACGGCAACCCGAATCCGATCCGCTACTTCCTCAGCACCGGCGTCGGCGGCTACAGCCCGCTGGGGAGGATGCGGGGCGACACGTTCGGGCTCGGCTGTTACTTCGTCGGGGCGAGCACGCAATTCGGCCCGGTGCCGACGGCCCTGGTCGGCCCCCGCGACGGCGTCGGCGTGGAGTGGTTTTACAACGTCCAGGCTACCCCCTGGCTGAACATCACCCCCGACGTCCAATGGATCCGCCCCGGGCTCGGGGCGATCTCCACCGACAATGCCTTCGTCTACGGCCTCCGGGCGAACGCCACGTTCTGAGCCAGCGGTGCCGTTGAGGGCCGAACCAGCGACTCACGCCCAGTCGGCCGGCCTTTGGTGCCCGCCGGCTCTGTGAAAACGAGCATCGGCCTGAGACAGCGGAGAATCGCAGCCCGCCAGACGTTCGGACCAGAAACGACACGATCCTCGGGGAAAGCATCGCTTTCCCCGAGGACCATGAGATTTCGAAAAGCCGAAGAGTGGGCGGCACAGGATTCGAACCTGTGACCTCTACGGTGTGAACGCGCCTGGTCGGATTTCTCGAAGGACGATCTCTCCGGGAAAACACGGCGGAAATCATGCGCTCGGGTGCGCGGTCTTTGCAAGCGTTGCCGAAAAATCGTCCGCAAACAGGGAACAAACAGGGAGGGGTTTTGCCCGAAAGTGTGAACGCTACGGTGCTGCCGTAGTGAACAGAAACGACCGCGGGCGGCCTTCCAGGACTCCCCGGAAAGCCGCCCGCTTGGGCGTTGTCATCGTGATCGCCGAACCTCAATAGGCGGGCGTGGCGTCGTGGGTGAAGGGCTTCTCCCCTCCCCGCCAGACGATGTTCGTCGTGTAGACGATGTCGTCGTCTCCCTCCGCCTCGAAGAGCATCGCGACGGCGATCGACTCGGCGATCGCGAAGCCGGCGTCGTCGAGGGCCTGGGCGGCGGCGGCGAACCGGGCGTCCTCCCGGTAGTGGCTGCTCCTGGTCATCACCGCGACCATCCGGTCGAGGAACGCGGCCCACTGCCGGCGGGCCGGGGTCATGATCCAGCGGCTGGGGGCCTTTCCGCCGGTGACGAGGGCGTTGTCGGCGACCGGGTCCATGTTGGAGCCGAGGGCGTCGGAGTTCATCACTCTCCTTCCGTAGCGGAGCTTCGCGAACAGCCTGGACGGGTCATCCTTGGCGATCCGGCGGGCGGCCTCCTCGCCG
>JBIIQL010000177.1:0-6850 GCA_044342095.1 Pirellulales bacterium | reverse complement strand
TGCGGATCGTGGGCCGGCGGACTTGGCCTACGCTTCGATCGACCGGCGCTGTCGCCGCCGTCACCGAAGAGGGTGCGACGGACCGGATCCTGCTGCATCGCGCCGCGGCGATCCTTGCGGCTGCCGTGACGGTGGGCTACGCCGCGGGCCTCGGCCCGCGACTCGGGAGCGTTTCGCACGATCGCAAGACGTCGCTTGGCCTCCCGCACCGCGACGATGTGGTCGACGAGCGGCGCCGGGTAATCGCGGCCGATGAGGCAGCCGGACGTCTGCTGCACGTCCACCGGCATCGTCCACGGCATGTGGACATAGGCCGGCGGCACACCACCGAGTTCCGGCACCCAGCGGCGAATGAAGATCCCGCGCGGATCCTGATCGATCGCTTGCTTCGTGGGATTATAGATCCGCAGCGTATTGATGCCCGTGGTGCCCGATTGCATCTGCAGCTGCGACCAGTGGATGCCCGGTTCGAAGTCGAGGAAGTGACGGGCCAGATGCAGGCCCGTTGGCCGCCAATGCAGCCAGAGCGAGTAGCTCGCGAACGACACGAGCAGGGCCCGCATCCGAAACGTGAGCCAGCCCGTCGCCAGCAGGCTTCGCATGCAGGCATCGACGAGCGGGTAGCCGGTGTGGCCCGACTGCCAGGCGGCGAGCCGCTCAGGCATAGCCTCAGTCTCCCGCAGGCCGTCGGCCGCCCTCAGCATGTTTTCAAACTCGATCGCCGGCTCGTCCTCCAGCTTCTGCATGAAGTGGCAATGCCAGTGGAGCCGCGACTGCACCCCCTTGAGGCTCCGCAGCCAGGCCTTGCACTCTGCCTTCTCCCGCGGGCTCTCCGCAGCAGCGAGAGCGGCCTGCACGTCGAGCCGCCGAGCCTCGCTCGCCTGCCACACCCGCCGCATCGAGATCGCGCCAAACGCGAGTGCGGGGCTCAATCGGGAGCAGCTCGTCGCGGCCGACACCGGGCTACTGATGCCACCGGAATAGTGGCGGCCACGCCGGTGAAGAAAATCCTCGAGCACCTCGCTTGCCGCCCGTTCGCCACCCCGCTGCCGGTCTTTCGTGTCGGCCGGCAGGCCGAGCTCGCGGCACCCGAGAATGCCGAGCGAGCCGAGCCGGTCGACGACATCGCCCCCGCCGCGACCGGTGCTGCGCGGCACGCTGACGCACGCGGCTGTCATGCGTTTTTCCCAGAGTCGGTTCCAGCCGTTTCGCGTTGCGAGCCTCCGCACCACACCGGTCTGTGGTACTTCGAGCAGTTCGACGCCGGCTGTCCGCGCCCAGCGTCTGACGCGCCGGTCGCGAGCGTAGGTCACGCCCGTGCCTGTCTCCTCGTGGGCCACGAGGAGCCGAAAGCCTGTCTCGTTCCACAGCTGATCGAGGCTCGCCACCGCCTCGCCCCGCCGCGTGACAAGCCGGATGCACTTCTGGCGGAGGGCGTTCTCGAGGTCCGCAAGGCATTCGGCCTGAAACGCCGTGTGACTCGAATCCCATTCAGGCTGCGCGAGCACCTCCGGCTCGTACACAAACACGGCGAACACGGCGCCGCCCCGGGCCCTGGCCACCGCCTCCGCGAGCGCGGCGTGATCGTCCACGCGGAGATCGCGTTTGAGCCAGACACAGACCGGTGGGCAGGAATCGGGCATGACGATCACATCCTGTTCAGCCAGGCCCTTGACCCGGCGGGAGTAGAGGAGATGGCCTACGTTCGCCGACGATCCGCCCGCTCCACGACATGGCTTTCGCTAACGCCTCCACGGCGAAAGCAGTCGCTCGAGCGGCAGGCCCGCGTAGTGAAGGCTCGCCAGACTCGCAAGCGCCACCGCCGGCATCACCCAGATCGTGGCCAGCCGACACCGGCGCGGAATCCCGGCGATCGACGCCAGCCACACAAGACCGATCGCCACCGTGACGTCGAGCACCCATTGGTAGGGGGGCACACCGGAGATGCCGTTCACCCAATCGACGAGCGGCGCGACCACCCGACGCACCGGGTCGTCTTCCGGCACACCGATGAAACAGGCCGCGAAAACCCGCAGGCCAAATGCCGCAAACGGGATCAACCCGGCGACGAGTTCCACGCGGCGGGAAAGTTTCGGGAGCGCCGCCGCCCAGACAGCCGTCCAGAGCGCGGTGACGAAGAGAAGCCGAACGGTCTCCATGGGAAGAGTGTACCGGCGAGCCACGGAAAAGATTGCGGTCGGTCAGGGACCGGCAGCATCGCGGATGCTGCGGATGATCACCGGATCGGTGGCGATCCCCAGCACCCCGTTGACGATGAACTGGATCCCGATGCACACGAGGAGAAACCCCATCACCTTCGTGAGCGCGTTCATGCCCGTTTGGCCGATGAACGCCACGATCGCCCCGGCCCCCCGCAACGTCGCGTACGCGATCAGCGCCACCGCCACGATCCCGATGGAGATCGCCACGTAATCGAGCCACATCTTGGCCAGGGATGTGAGTCCAAGCGTTACCGCGATCGACCCCGGCCCGCTGAGCATCGGCATGGCGAGCGGCGAAAACGCGATGTCACGATCGCTCTCGTGAGGGCCGCTATCCCCTTCGGAAGGCCGGCGGTCGGCGGCGTTGGTGAGCATGCCCGAACCGATGCCGGCGACCATCAGTCCTCCCGCGATCCGCAGGCCGGGAATCGAGATGCCGAAAAACCGCATGATCAACGATCCGCCGACCAGGAACGTGACGAGGATGATCACCATGAAGCTGCAGGCGGCGCGGAGTTGGCCGAGACGCCGCTCCGGCGTCATTCCCTCCGTCATCGCCAGAAAAGCGGGCGCTGAAGCCGGCGGATTCGTGACCGGCAGCAAGGCGAGGATCGTGGCAACGACGAGTTCGCCGAAGTGAGCGATGGTCGACATGGTTTGATCCCGGACGACGACGGCGACTCGAGGGCCAGCCGAGCCTAGATTTCAACGATCGGTGGCCCGCGAAACCACGCTCGGCGGTCGCCTCAAGCGATCCTAGCAGACTGTGAATGGAGCGCCCCACCGCGGGATTCGTCGGCCGATCCCCCCGAAAACCACGGCTTTCCTCCGGGGTGTTGCCCGTGGGCCTCTGCCACTCGATGGTCCAGGGCTTCCGAAGCGATCGTCGAGGAGGCCGGCCGCTGGCCAAAACGGGGCAGCCGTCTATGGTTCTCCGTTGCTCGACTTTTTTTACCCAGGAATCTTTCCATGACCCTCAATCGATTGGTTGCTTTCGTGACCCTGGCCGCGTTCACGCTCGGCGGAGCGTCGATGGCGGTGGCCGATGATCTGGTCGATACCGCCGTCAAGGCGGGCTCGTTCAAGACGCTCGCTGCGGCGCTCGGCGCTGCCGAACTCGTCGACACGCTCAAGGGGAAGGGGCCGTTCACCGTCTTCGCTCCCTCCGACGAAGCTTTCGCCAAGCTCCCCAAGGGAACCGTCGAAGACCTTCTCAAGCCGGAGAACAAGGAGAAGCTCAAGGCCATCCTCCTTCTCCACGTCGTTCCCGGCTCCGTGCTGGCCGCTGACGTCGTCAAGCTCAAGGAAGCGAAGACGGCCGGCGGAAAGACTGTGAAAATCACCACCGACGGTGGCGTCAAGGTCGGCACCGACAAGGTCATGGCGAAGGTCGTGAAGACCGACATCAAGACTGACAATGGCGTGATCCACGTGATCGACGCCGTCATCCTTCCCTGATCGCGCCGAGAACGTCTGGAGACGTTCCGAAATCTGCCAGGCCGCATCCGCCCGGGTCCTCCGAGCGGGTGCGGCCGTCGGCGTTTCCGGGGATTGACGCCACTCCACCAGCCCGGACGCGTCGACGGCGGGAGGATCGATGCCTCGATCACCGCGGAACGCCACCGGCGGGAGGCTCAGGAGCGATCCGCCGAGGCGCGGCGTGCCCGCGGTCCGTTGAGGAGCCAGCCGATCGGCGTAAAACGGACGAAGAGCTGGTAGGTGAACAGCAGGATCACGATCGTGAAGGCGATCACGGCGAGGAACTTCACCGGGGCTGGCCAGGGAAGATCGCGGCACAGAGATTGGGCGACGATCACCAGGGGAAGGTGGGCCAGGTACATCCAGTAGGACGCATCGGCGAGCCACGCGAAGGCCGCGGAAGGCCGGGACAGCCAACGGTGAAAGAGTCCGATCAGCCCGAGCGACATGCCCCAGGCATACGCGGGCTGAAGGGTCGTCGCCAGGAGGGGCTTGCCGATCGTGGCGATGGCCGCCGGAAAGATCACCAGCAGCGAGAGCGGAAGCATGAGCATCCAAGAAAGGCCGAGGGTCGCCTCGAGCCCCTCGCTTTCATAGGCACCGGCCCCGAACCAGAAGAAGCAGGCGTAAAAGAGGAGCAGGTGAGGCAGCGGCACCAGGCCGAAATCGGTATCGGGGCCGAACGGCGACCACATCAGCGCAAACGGCAGGCAACTCGCCGGCACGAGCCAAGAGCGCCGTCGTCCCGACGGACCGATCCCCATCGACTCGGCGAGGGCGACCCCGCCGACAAGCCAGCAGAGATACCAGAGAAACCAGAGGTGTTCGAAGACGTCGGTCTGGACCAGATGCCAAGACCGGCCGGCGAAGTCGACCCGCCACCGCGGCGAAGCGAGGGCCGCTCGATATGCCGCGGCCGCGGCCGCGAACATCCCGCCGAGCGCGGCCGGCGGGGAGCGTGGAGCGAGCATGCCGGCGGCAGCCTCGCGGCCGAGATCGATATCGACCTCGGATCGCTGCGGCAGACCGAGAAACCTGGCGACGCTCGAGGCAATCTCGGCGGGAACGGAAAGGGCATCGTGCGGGATCTTTCCGGCTGAGTTCCTCACCGCCACATCCGCCCCCCGGTCGAGCAAGCGCCGGACGATGTCGGCCTGCCCCATGAAGGCCGCAGCGTGGAGGGCCGTGCTGCCGTCGCGATCGGTCGCCGCGAGATCAGCCCCCGCATCGAGGAGCGTGGCGACGATCTCCCCATCGCCACCCATCGCGGCAAGTGTCAGGGGGGTGATCCCGGTGGTGTCGTCGCGACCCGGAACACCCGGCTCGGTCGCTGCGAGGATTCGGCGCACCCCCTCCCGATCACCGGCGAGAATGCTCCCCGCCAGTGGACTACGGCGCTCGGTAGCCGCCACGTTCTGCCGCACCGCCACCTCGATCGCCATCCGCGTCAGCGGAAGGATCGTCAGACAGGCGACGAAGAGCGGGAGCACGATGCGGAGCCCGCGCCCAACGAGCATCGCTTTCACCCCGCGCCGCCTGAGCACGAGCATCGTGAAGAAGCCGCTCACGAGGAAGAACAGCGGCATCCGGAATCCGTGGATCAGGGCATAGATCAGCGCGAACAGCCCACCTTGGCGGGAATCCTGCACCGGCCAGGGATATGGAAAGTAGGCCAGGCTCGCATGGAGAACGATCCCCAGGAGCATGGCGCCGCCGCGGAGCGCGTCGAGGTCGTCGCGGCGGACGGGTGTGGCCATGGCAGGCGCCAAGCGAGCCGGAGAAGTGTCGGGAACCAGGGGATCGTCGGTGGAGAGGATCGCCGATGGAATTGTGACGCTCGCCCCGATGGCCGGCAATCGCGGGCTGCGCCTCGCCCTGGCTTCCTGCCCACCGCGGCGAACCGTCCGGAGCTCGGCCGACCCCGGGCTCGCGCCGGGATCGGCCGCTGCTCGGACCGGCGAGCGACTCAGGTCGTCGGCAGGGCAGCGATCACGCCGTCGCCACCGATGACGACCTCCGCCATCAGCTTCGAGCGGGCCCGGATCGTGCCCATGCTGTCGCCGAGCACCCACGATTCATAGGCCGCATCGACGAGGCTCTCCGACGTCCCCAGGGCGTCGCCGGTGATGTCCCAGAACATCATCCCGCCGAGGCCCAATCGCTCCGCCCAGTCGGACTTCTGAGCGATCGAGGCCCGGGTTTCGAACGAGCTGAAGGTGGCATCGGCCGCGTCATAGACATAGGCCGCCTGAGCGGTGTCATCCCAGTAGAGCTTCCAGGCCCCCGCCGAGGCCTGCATCTGGGCCACGAGATCTTTGTAGTCGTACACGCCCTTCTCGAACGTCCCCGGAGCGGCCCCCGACGACTTCTCCAGGTAGCCACCATCGCCGCCGTCGACCACGCCACTCCAAGCCCGCGTGTAGAGCGGCGCCCCGAGGATCACCTTGGCGGCCGGCACACCGGCGGCCAGGTAGGCCTTCGCCGCCGTCTGGATGTCGTAGCCGGCCGCGTCGCCGGTGAACGCCGACTGATGCCCCGTGGTCGTCTCCCAGGTGCCGTGGAAATCGTACGACATGAGGTTGAACCGATCGACCGACGGGGCGAGCCCGGCCAGATTGAAGGTGGCGATCTTGTCGATCCCGGCCGGCGAAGCGACCGAGATCTCGTAGCGGCGCCCCAGTTGGGCTCCGAGGGCATCGAACTTCTGCCGCACCAACTGCAACAGCGAGGCGTAGTTGGCACCGTCGCTCGGGCTCGCCGCATTGCCCTCCTCGCCGCCACCGCCTGGATACTCCCAATCGAAGTCGACACCGTCGAACATCCGGTACGTGGTGAGGAAGTTCACGAGTGACGTGGCGAACGTCTCACGCCCCGCCGGGGTCGAGCAGACGGCGCTGAAGTTGTCCGACAGCGTCCATCCCCCCACGGCGATGCTCACCTTCATGTGGGGAGCCTTCGCCTTCAACTCGGCGAGCTGGTTGAAGTTGCCCCACACCGTCTGCTGCGAACGCGGATCATCGGCGGGGTAAGACCACAGATCGGCCTCCCCCGACACCGATTCCTCCGCGCTGAACCGCTTCTCGAGCGCCGCGTAGCTGTCCATGATCGCCACCTGTCCGTTGCTCTTCAGATCGAGAAACGAGTAGATG
>JBIIQL010000176.1:0-6916 GCA_044342095.1 Pirellulales bacterium | reverse complement strand
CCCGGCTTGCCGATGAGGTTCGCCGCCAGCGACAGCCCCCCCTGAAACCGACTCGCGCCGCTGTTGGTGAGCCATTCGTGGAGATCGAAGTGCCCCGCCATGTTGTAGCGGTAGCGCGGCTGGTCGAAATTGCGTTTGTCCTCGGCATACCAGTCGGGGATCGGGAGCCCGTAGCGGAAGGCGCAGAGCTCGAGGAGCGGGACGTCGAAGCCGCGGCCGTTGAACGTCACGAGGCACGGCCGCCCGTACTTCCGCCACCCCTCCCAGAACAGCCGCGCGATCTCGGGCGGCCGCGACTTCTCCTCGTCGAGAGCGACCAGATCAATGAGCCGGTAGTCGGCCGCCACCCGCGCGATGACCAGCGACACCGGAAGCTGGAAGGTGTAGGGGATGAAGTCCTTCCCCTGCTCCGCCATCAGCTCCGCGCGCCACCGGGCGATCGCCGCCGCCGGCGAGAGTTTGTCTTCTGGATACCGCAGCCGCGACACGAGGGCACCATCGGAGACACTCTCGATGTCGAAGACAAAGTAGGCGGTGTCGCGCTTCACGGGGGGAGCCGGAGGCAAGTGTCGAGTCCTTTCGCGTGCTGGCACCTCGTGCCGGAACTACTGCCGGGCCAACGGATGCTTGAGCGGCAGCCAGGCGCCGCCGGCCTTGCTCGACGCGACCGACTGCTCGATGAAGTACATCCCCTCCACGCCGTCGTGGATGTTGGGATAGATCGTGTTGGTGCGTTCGAACGGCTTGCCGGCGATCGCCAGCTCCATCGCGTCGTAGGTGGCGCGGTAGACGTTGGCGAAGGCCTCGAAGAAGCCCTCGGGATGCCCCGACGGGAGCCGGCAGGCGGCCTTGGCCGGGTCGGACGTGTAGGGGGCATTGGGGTCGCGGGTATAGATCCGATGCGGCTCGCCGTTTTTGCGGATGAAGAGCTGGTTGGGGTTTTCCTGGTGCCACTCGAGGCTCGCCAGCGTGCCGTCGATCTCGATCCGCACGTCGTTCTCGCGGCCATGGCTGATCTGCGAGGCGGTGACGGTGCCGAGGGCGCCGTTGCCGTAGCGGATCACGGCGTGGCCGTAGTCGTCGAGCGGCCGCGGCGGCTCGAAGATCTTGAGATTGCAACTGATCGAGTCGGGGAGGAGGCCGGTCATGTAGCGGCCGAGGTTGTAGGCGTGGGTGCCGATGTCGCCGAAGCAGCCGGCGGCGCCGCTCTTGGTCGGATCGGTCCGCCAGGCGGCCTGCTTCTGCCCTTCGCTCTCCAGCCGACTCCGCAGCCAGCCCTGGATGTAGGTGGCGCGGATCGCCTGGATGTCGCCAAGCTCGCCGGAGAGGATCATCTGTCTCGCCTGACGGACGAGCGGGTAGCCGGTGTAGTTGTGCGTCACGGCGAAGACGACGTTCGATCCCTTGACGAGCGCGGCAAGTTCCTCCGCCTCGGCGAGGGTCAGCGTCATCGGCTTGTCGCAGATCACGTGGAAGCCCGCTTCGACCGCCGCCCGGGCGACGGGGAAGTGCATGTGGTTCGGCGTGGCGATGGAGACGAAATCGATCCGCTCGCCGGCAGGGAGCTTCCGCTCGGCTTCGACCATCTCGGCATAGGAGCCGTAAGCACGGGACGGGGCGATGTCGTAGTCGGCGGCGCTTGCCTTGGCGCGGGCCGGATCGCTCGACAGCGCTCCGGCGACGAGGGCGGCCCGGTTGTCGAGGACGGCGGCGGTGACATGCACCCGGCCGATGAACGACCCCTGCCCTCCCCCGACGATCGCCATCCGCAACTTCCGCCCCAAGCTCCCGTTGGTCGCCATGCCCTGCTCTCCCCTTCGCGTCGCGTCAGTGTTCCCGACAGGAGGGCACCGGCCCCCCTCCATATCTTGATCGCTCGGCCGCCACCGGACCCCGGCTCAAGCCAGCGGTGGGAATCTAACACACCCGCCGCGAAGGCTGGAGGGGGCAGGCCGTTGCCCCCTCCCCCGGCAAGGACCTACGATGAGGTTTGCCCGACCGCGGCGGCTGCCGCGCGGGCCGCCGCCGGCGAACCGGCCGACGAGGAATCCCCATGGGTTTTGCAGACCGCCGTTACGCCGAGTCGAACCGTTCTTGGCGGGGAGGATCCGCCGGCGCCGGTGAATGGAGCGCGGTAACGACGATCGTGGTCGCCAATTGCGCCGTCTGGGTCGCCTGCCTCCTCGCCGAGAACGATTTCCCGCTCGCCCGTTGGCTGGCGATGCGCGGTGATCTTCCCCAGCACCCCCTCGAAGCGTGGCGGCTGCTCACGTACGGCTTCGCCCACGACATGAGTTCGCCGTGGCACCTCGCCCTCAACATGCTCACCGTCTGGTTCTTCGGGCCGGAGGTCGAGTCCCGCGTCGGCCGAAACGAGTTCCTCCGCTTCTGGCTGGCGGCGATCGTCATCGCCGGCCTCACCTGGCTGGCGAGCGTCCAGATCGGCCAGCCGGACCGGGCTCCGTTCTCGTTCCTCGTCGGCGCCAGCGGTGCCGTGATGGCGATTCTCGCCGTCTTCGTCTGGCACAACCCCCATCAGGAACTCCTCCTCTGGGGTATTCTTCCGATCCCCGCCTGGGCCCTCGGCCTCCTCTACTTCTTCTCCGACGTCAACGGCGCCTACCACGGCACCGGCAACGTGGCTCACTTCGCCCACATCGGCGGAGCGCTCTTCGGCCTCGCCTACGCCTGGCGGGGCTGGAACATCGGTGACCTCCTCGAGGCCCCCGCGCAACTGCTCCAAGCGAGGCGCCGGTTCCGGGTCGTACGTCCTGACGACGATCCGCCGCCGCGCACGCCGCCGCGGCAGACGCTCGAGGATGACGAAGCCCTCCGCGAAGCGGTCGACCGGATCCTCGAGAAGATCAGCCGCTCCGGCGAAGCGAGCCTCACGCCCCAGGAGCGCGACACCCTGACCCTCGCCAGCCGGCGGCTCAAGGAACGGCTGCGCTGAACGCGGCCTACGCGTCGTCATGCCGACAGCCCGTCAGAGCCGCCGCGCCCGCCCTTCGCAGCATGACGCTCGCCGCGCCGCCGGGATGACGGCCGCCAAGGCCCCTTCATCCCGCCTCCGATCGAGGCGCTGGATGGCCGCGACCGGGGCTCTGGTCGCGGCCATGGCGATCGCCGTCACTCTTCTCGCCGCGCGTCCCCGGATCGCCCCCTCCGGCGATCGGGGAGCCGGGGAACGAGCACGCGGGACAACCGGAGCAGCCGCTGCGGTGGAACACCCGGGGGCGGTTCGATTCCCGGCGCCCTCGGCGACCGTGCCGGAGAGCTATGCCGGCTTGGCGGAGGAAGCGCAGACGCTCGCTGCCTGGATCGGGGCCCGTCATCCCGACCGGCCGCAGTCGACGGCGCTCGCGGCGACGATCGCCGCCGAGCGGGGCGATCAGGATTCCGCGGCAGCGCTGTGGCAGACCCACCTCGAGCGTCATCCGGAATCGGCCGAGGGGTGGTATCGCCTCGGGCTGTACGCCGTGAAGGAAGGACGCGACGCCGAAGCCGCCGAGTGGCTCGAGCGTGCCCGCCGACTCGACCCGACTCTCCCCGACATCCAGGGGCATCTCGGCCGCTGCCTCCTCAAACTCGACCGGGTTGACGAGGCCGCTGCCGTCCTCGAGCCGCCGATCGGCGACGATCGGGGCGGCGCCGTTCGACTCTTTCACCTCGGCCACGCCCGCCTCCGCCAGGGGAAAGAGAGCGAGGCCCGAGTGGCGTTCCAGGGGGCGATCGACCGGGCCCCCTCCTACACCGGCGCCTGGTACGGGCTGGCGACCGTGCTTTCGCGCCTCGGCCTGGCCGACGAGGCCGAGCGGACCCGCGCGGAGTTCCGCCGCCTGAAGGCCGACGATGCCGAGACCGCGGCCAGGAATCTTTCCCGCGACGAGAGCGCGCGAATGCGGCGCCTCCTCGCCGGCTGGTACACGGCCGCCGGACGGATCGCCACGCTCGATGGCGATCCGCAAGAGGCCAAGGCCCTTTTGAGCCGCGGAGCTGCGGTCGAACAGGCGGCCCTCCCTGCCGCTGCCCCCCCTTCGACTGCCGCGGGAGATGGCCGCTGACATGGCTCCCGCACGCCTGCAACTCCTCACGCTGTTCCTCACCACCCTGACCCTCGGCTGCAGTCAGCGTTTGCCACCGGCAGCGCCGCAGGCGTCCCTTGCGGCCGGTCCGGCTTCGCCTCCTGCGATCGCGCCTGTCGCGGCCGAGCCTGCGCCGCCAGCCACCGCCGCGCCGATCCGGTTTGTCGATGCCACGGAAGCTTCTGGAATCGGCTTCGTCCACACCGATGGGAGCAGCGGTCGGCGGTATCTCGTCGAGCCGTTGTCGGCCGGGGTCGCCACGTTCGACTACGACGGCGATGGCCGGATCGATCTCTATTTCCCCAACGGGACGGCGCTTCCGGGAGCCGAGCCCGGCGACGCAGGGTCGCCCCCCCGGCACGCCCTCTGCCGGAATCTCGGCGCAGGGGTGTTTCGCGACGTGAGCCTCGCTGCCGGCATCGATTGCTGCGACTACGGTTTGGGCGTCGTCGCCGGGGACATCGATGACGACGGCTTCACCGATCTCTTCCTCACGACGTTCGGCGCCAAGCGACTCTTCCGCAACCTCGGTGACGGCACGTACGTCGACGCCACGGACAGCGCAGGAGTGGCCGATGGCGAGAAGGTCGGCGCGGGGGCCGCCTTCCTCGATGCCGATGGCGACGGTGATCTCGATCTCTACGCCGCCAATTACGTCCGCTTCACGCTCGAGAACCATCGCCCCCGCTCGTTCAAGGGCTTTCCCGCCTACGCCGGCCCGCGCGACTATCCGCCGTGGCCCGACACCTTCTTCCGCAATGCAGGCGATGGCCGTTTCGTCGATGCGAGCGCCGATGCGGGGATCGCCGCCGTGGCCGGCCCGGGAATGGGGGTCGTCTGTCTCGATCACGACGACGATGGTGATACCGACATCTACGTCGGCAACGACGCCCTCGAGGGAAACTTTCTCTTCGAGAACGACGGCCGGGGCATCTTCCGTGAGACCGCGCTGGCGGCCGGGGTGGCGGTGAACCGGTTCGGCGCCGAGATCGGCAGCATGGGGACCGAAGCGGGCGACGCCGATGGCGACGGGAGGATCGACCTGTTCGTCACCGATTTCCAGCCCGACCTCCCCGTCCTTTTTCGCAACCTCGGGCGCGGGCAGTTCGAGGACGTCACCGCCGCGACCGCCGCCGGCAGCGGGGCGTGGCAATTTGTCACCTGGGGAACGGCGATGGCCGACTTCGACAACGACGGCCGGCGCGACCTGTTCCTCGCCTGCGGCCACCTCAACGACAACGTCGAGGCCTTCGACGACACCACCTCCTACCGCAACCACAACCTCCTCCTTCGCAACGTCGAGGGGAGATTCGTCGACGTTTCGGCCACCGCTGGCCTCCACGACATCCCGCGCCACGCCGCCCGCGGCGTCGCCTGCGACGACCTCGACGACGACGGCGACCTCGATCTGGTGATCCTCAACTCGCGCGAGGCCCCCACGCTCCTGAGAAACCTCGACCGGGAGCGCGGCGGCACGAACCACTGGTGCCAGCTGCGCTTGCGCGGCCGACAGGGGAACCGCGACGGCGTGGGAGCGAAGGTCGTGCTCCACGCCGGCGATGAGACATTCGTCGACGAGGTCCATGCCGGCCGCGGTTACCAGGGGCATTTCGGCACCCGGCTCCACTTCGGTCTCGGGGCCCGTCAGGCCATCGACCGGATCGAGATCCGCTGGGTCGGCGGCGGCACCGAAATGTTCAACGACATTCCGATCGACCGGCTCACGGAGCTCACCGAGGGGAGCGGCCGCGCGGTCGCCGCGCCACCGGGACCTTGAGGCCAAATCCTCGCGGTCTGAACTTCGAGGCCGGTGAAGCCTTGCTCGCGCGGGGGTGTCAGCGAGCGGCCGGCACGGCCTCGGTGGCCGACGCGGTCCGCACCGGCTGGGCCTGCTGCCGGAGGCGGTCGATGGCCGCCACGAGTTGCTGGTACTTCGTTTCGTCGAGCTCCCCCGAGAGCACCCCCTGGGGGCGACCGAAGGTGTCGATGACGAGGATGTTGGGGACGTCGGGGGCCATTCCGAAGGTCTTGGGCATCGTTCCCTTGAAGTCGAGCCACACCGGCACGTGCGGCGACTCCTTGCGGATCTGCGACCGGACCACCGGATGGACGGCCTTGGGGATCTCGGGGAGGCAGGCGACGGCGACGGCATGGACGTTGGGAGTGCGGGCTCCGGCCGGCCAGCCGGGGATGTTCGTCACCGGTTGACGCACCCAATCCGGTCCCTCCACCTTGGCGGCGTTGGGGTGGAAGTGGACATGGAGCCGCTGGCCGATTTCGTGGGCCGCTTCGGCGCCGTTGCGATCGGCATAGAGGAGAACGATGACGTCGCCCTTCAGCGCGGCCGTGTCGTGGGACTGGCGGTTTTGATCCTCCATGACGAGGTTCACCGTCGGCGCGGCGGGAGCCGCGGCTGAGGGAATGGCGCGGGCCGGGCCGGCCGTCACCGGGGCCGGCACAGCGGGAGCCCTGGCCGCGGGGTTTTGGGCGTGGACCATCGGCGTTCCCAGAAACACCAACCCGAGCAGACAGGAGAGAGCGACAGGGTGGCGCGGCAGCGTCATGGGGCACCGGAAGGGGGATTGGGGGCGAGCGGGAGAGGGGGATAGCAGGCTGGCACAAGCCGGCACAAGATCGGTTCACGGAGGGGGGAATCAGGCCGCGGCCCGCCCCTCGGAGCGGTCGGCCACGGCGCCGAAGTCGACCGCGATCACCTCATCAACGCCGCTTTCCTCCTCTGCCCCGTCCTCGGCTCCGTCGGCATCCGCCGGCGGTTCGCGGTGGAGCAACCGGAGCACCGCGGGCAAGAAGACGAGCGACGTCACCGTGCA
>JBIIQL010000175.1:0-6927 GCA_044342095.1 Pirellulales bacterium | reverse complement strand
ACGAGGAACGCCGACGGATGCGCAGACCAGCCTTCGAGATGCTCCTGGAGCAGCCGCGGATCAAGCGCGGCGTTCTCCGACGGTGCGATGCGGATGACGACGGCCACCCCGATCCGGTCGGCCAGGGTGAGCGTCGCATCGAGCCTTGTCGCGAACGACTCCGAGGCCAGATCAGTCGTGTCAGAAACCGTGACCACGGCCGCGGCCGACAACGGCACAAGGGCCTCGAGCCCCGCCCGGTCGGCCAGCCCCGGCACGCCGCGCGGCACGTACCGCCGTCCATCGAGCCACAGCGACCGCCCCTTCACTCCCAGCCGCCGCAGCCCGATCATCCGTCGACCTGCGGCGATGATCTCGTCGCCGCGGCGAAGTGTCACCTCGGCCCGGTAGAGATTCGGCAACTCCGGCGTCCAAAAGCCCGGCTCGGTGCACACTCCACGGGCGAGCGCCGGCTGCCCCTCGACCGCTCCCTGATCGACGAGTTGCACCGTCGTCGGGAGCGTGGCGGCGGTGGAGCACTCCGGCCCGACGAGCGTCCCGGAGACGACGGTCCCCTCGCTCGCGGAAGGTTGCGGCGTGCAGCGCAGCCAGACCTCGGCCCGCATGTCGTCGGCACGACCGAGGAGCGGTCGAATCGAGGTGGCGGGAGTCGGCTCTTTCATGACGGCTCTCCACCGGTTCGGAATCGCCTCCGCGCCTCCGTCGAGAGCCACTGGAGATCGAGCTTTCCCGACCCGAGGACCGGGATCGACTCCACCACGGCGAAACTGTCGGGAGTCGGGATCCAGAGGTTGGGGATGCCACGGGCGGCAAGCCCGCGGCAGATATCGTGCGGGTCGCGGCTGGTCTCGAGGTGGAGGACGACGAGCCGTTCCCCCTTGCGGGCATCGGGAACACCCGCCACGACGGCCATCAGTTCGCCTTCGCCCGATCCGAGTTCAGCGTTGACGGCCTCCTCGACGGGGAGATGGGGCACCATCTCTCCACCGATCTTGGAAAACCGGCTCTCCCGGCCGGTGATCGTGATGAAGCCGTCGTCGTCGAGCTTCGCGATGTCACCGGTGCAGTACCACCCATCGTGGATCACGTGCGCGGTGAGGTCGGGGCGGTCGAGGTAGCCCTGCATCACGTTCGGACCGGTGATCCAAAGCATCCCTTCCTGCCCGACGGGCAATGGCTCGAAGCCATCCCGTGCCGTGATCCGGGCCTGGCAGCCGGGGATCGGCCGACCGACCGTCCCCTCGCGGGCATCGGCGGGCGATCCGGGCACGTGCCTGGCCGGGGGGATGTTGGCGGCGATGAGGGGCGACATCTCGGTGGCCCCGTAGGCTTCGCTCGGCCGGATGCCGAACTTCGCCTCGAAGGCGTCGCTCACCTCGCGAGGCATCTTCTCCGCCGATCCGAACACCGCCTCGAGGGTCGAGAAGTCCTCGGCGGGGGTGCGGCGGAGGTAGGTGCGGAGGAACGTCGGCGTCGCCATGAGGATCGTCGCGTGGTGCTCGCGCGCGAGCCCACCGATCGCCTGGGCATCGAGGGGATTGGTGTGGAAGACGACGCCGGCATCGAGGACCAGCGGCGTCCAGAACGTCGCGGTGTAGCCGTAGGAGTGGAAGAACGGGAGGACACCGAGGGCGACGTCAGCCGACGACACGTGGAGGATCTGACCGATCGCGCGGACGTTCGAGGCGACGTTCTCCTCGGAGAGCACCACCCCCTTCGGGTCGCCGGTCGATCCCGAGGTGAAGATCACGGTGAGCACATCGTCGGCCCGGAGACGTTCGAGCCCGAGCGTCCGCTCGAGGATCCCCAGCGGTAGGCAGGTGGCCTGCGCCGCGGAGACGAGCGTGTCGAAGCGGGTCAGACGCGACTTGAGTTCCGTGGCATCGAGGAGACGTTCGCCGAGGGAAAGCTTGACGCGGGCGAGGAAGGCGGGGCTCGAGAGAACGCGCCGCAGCCCCGCACGCTCGATCGAGAGATCGAGGATCTGCTGGCTCGTGGTGTAGTTGAGGTTCACCGCCACGCGTCCCATGAGCACGAGTGCCGCGTTGACGATCGCCGCCGCCGCCGTCGGCGGGAGCATCACCCCGACGCGCCGCTCGTCGGGCGCGAGGACCCGCTCGAGAACCCGCTTGGCGCAGAGGATGCGGATGAGGAGCGCCCGGCCCGAGAGCCGCGTGCCGAGGGAGTCGGCGACCTTCATCCGCCCACCGGCGAGCCGGCAGGCCCGGACGAGGGCCCGGGGGAGCGTGGCGACGCCGGCGGGGTCCGGCCCCGTGCCGAGGAGCGTCGTGGCGATGGCCGCGGGGGGCGGCGTGGGGGCTGCTGTCAGGGGTTGCATGCATCGATCCGGGGCGGGGCTTTCGGGCCAGACTGTTCCGAAGGCCACGTCCCATTAGAATCTGCGGAGTTTTCGCAGGAAAGCGCCTGCCCTGCCGCCCCCCCGGAATCCATCATGCCCCGCTACCAGCCCGCCCGGATCGAGCCCAAGTGGCAGTCTTGGTGGGAGTCGCACGACACCTTCGCGACCCCCCGCCTCCCCGGGGCCCGCAAGACGTACGTCCTCGACATGTTTCCCTACCCCAGCGGCGAGGGGCTCCACGTCGGCCACCCCGAAGGCTACACCGCCACCGACATCGTGGTGCGCTTCGAGCGGATGCGTGGCACGAGCGTCATGCACCCGATGGGCTTCGACGCCTTTGGGCTTCCGGCCGAGGAGTACGCGATCCGCACCGGCACCCCGCCGCGCGAGAGCACGGAGCGCAACATCGCCAACTTCACCCGTCAGCTGAAGATGCTCGGCTTCAGCTACGACTGGGACCGGGTCCTCTCGACCACCGATCCGGAGTACGTCCGCTGGACCCAGTGGATCTTCCTCGTCCTCTTCGACACCTGGTTCGATTCCCGGCAACAGAAGGGACGCCCGATCGCCGAGCTGCCGATTCCCGCCGAGGTTTCGGCGCGGGGTGAGGCCGCCGTCACCGCCTACCAGGACGCCCACCGCCTCGCCTATCAATCGGAGGCCCCCGTCAACTGGTGCCCGGCCCTCGGCACGGTGCTCGCCAACGAGGAGGTGATCGGCGGAGTGAGCGAACGCGGCGGCCATCCGGTCGTGCGCATTCCGCTGCGCCAGTGGATGCTGCGGATCACCGCCTATGCCGACCGGCTGGAGAGCGAACTCGAGCCGCTCGACTGGCCGGCGAGCATCAAGAAGCTCCAGTGCGACTGGATCGGAAGGAGCACCGGCGCCGAGGTCGATTTCGCCATCGCCCCCTCCGGCTCCGGTCAAGCCACGTTCGCCGCCTGGCAGGCGGCCCGCCGCGCCACGGGATTCCCGGCGCAGCCCGCGGTGGATGCCCTCCGCGTCTACACGACCCGGCCCGACACCCTGTACGGCGTCACCTACCTCGTCGTCGCCCCGGAGCATCCGCTCGTCGACGCGCTGACGACGCCGCAGCAGCAAGCGGCGATCCGGGTCTATCGCGAAGCCGCCGCACGGAAAAGCGATCTCGATCGCACCGATCTGGCCAAGGAGAAGACCGGCGTCTTCACCGGCTCGCACTGCATCCATCCGCTCACGGGCAAGCCCGTGCCGGTGTGGGTGGCCGACTACGTCCTCGCGACCTACGGCACCGGCGCGATCATGGCCGTGCCGGCCCACGACGAGCGCGACTGGGAGTTTGCCCGGGCGTTCGGCCTGGAGATCGTCACGGTCGTCGAGCCCGTCTCGGGCCACGGTCACGACGGGACGCTGTTCACCGGGGACGGGAAGGCGATCAATTCCGGCCCCTACACGGGGATGGAGACACGGCCGTTCATCGCCAAGGTGGCTGCCGATCTGGCCGATGCCGGGCTCGGCCGGCCGGCGGTCAACTACAAGCTCCGCGACTGGCTCTTCAGCCGGCAGCGGTTCTGGGGGGAGCCGTTCCCGATCCTCCACGAGCTCGGCCCCGACGGAAAGCCGACCGGCGCGATCCGCGCCGTGTCCGCATCAGAACTGCCGGTCAACCTCCCCTACCTCACCGACTTCAAGCCCGGCGACACCCCCGATCCCCCCCTGTCGCGATCCCCGGAAGAGTGGCTGTTCGTCGAGCGTGACGGCAAACGTTACCGCCGCGAGACCAACACGATGCCGCAGTGGGCCGGCTCCTGCTGGTATTACCTGCGGTTCCTCGACCCGCGCAACGGCGACCGCTTCATCGACCCGGCGATCGAGAAGGCCTGGATGCCGGTCGATCTCTACATCGGCGGAGCCGAGCACGCCGTGCTCCACCTCCTCTACGCGCGATTCTGGCACAAGGTCCTCTATGACCGTGGCCACGTCTCGCTCCCGGAGCCGTTCGGCAAGCTCGTCAACCAAGGGATGATCCTCGGCGAGATGGAGTTCACCGGCTACCGGAGCACCAAGGGGGGCTGGGTGTCGGCGGAGAAGCGCTCGGCCGAGGACGTCGCGGCCAAGCTCCCCGCCGATCAGGTGGAGAAGCAGGGGGAGCACTTCGTCCTCCGCGACTGGCCGAAGATCCGTGTCGAGAGCCGGGCCTACAAGATGTCGAAGGCCCGCGGCAACGTCGTCAATCCCGACACGGTTGTGAAGGAATATGGTGCCGATTCGCTCCGCCTCTACGAGATGTTCATGGGCCCGCTCGAGGCGACGAAGCCCTGGAGCACGACCGGCGTCAGCGGTGTCCGTGGGTTTCTCGACCGCTGCTGGCGGCTGGTCGTCGACGACCGCGCCGAGGAGGTCGTTCTCTCGCCGCAGGTGGTCGACGATCCCCCCACCGACGATCAGCTCCGCGAACTCCACCGGATGCTCGAGAAGGTGACCAGGGACGTCCCCGCGTTGTCGTTCAACACGGCGATCGCGCGGATGATGGAGTTCGTCAACTATTTCACGCCGCTCGAGCGGAAGCCGCGCGGGGTTCTCGAGCCGTTCGTCGTGGCCTTGGCCCCCTTCGCCCCGCATCTCGCGGAGGAACTGTGGGAGGTGCTCGGCAAGCCGGCGCCGGTCTCGCTCGCCGCATGGCCGGCGGTGGAGGAGCGGTGGCTCAAGGACGACACCGTCGAGATTCCAGTGCAGGTCGGGGGGAAGCTGCGGGCGAGGGTCACCGTCCCAGCCGACGCCGACATCCCGGCCCTCGAAGCGGCCGCCGCGGCCGACCCGCGGATCGCCGAACTCCTCGTCGGCAAGCAGATCGTCAAGGTGATCACGGTCCCGGGGCGCATGGTGAACTTCGTCGTCCGCTGACTTGCAGGGCCCACAGCAGGATCGATTTCCAGAGGTCGAGGCTTGAAAAACCCTTGCCACACCCCGCCAAAAACCGAATTGGCGGGGGTGGCCCGGTTTCCGTAGCATGGTCCGCTGGCGGGTGTCCGACCGACCTCCGGGAAGGGTTTTTTCAGCATGAGCGTGCAGCGGGTCCTGGCTCTGGTCCTCGGTGGTGGCCGCGGGACGCGGCTCTATCCCCTCACCCGCGACCGCTCCAAGCCCGCCGTGCCGCTGGCGGGGAAATACCGGATCATCGACGTCCCGCTCTCCAACTGCATCAACAGTGGGGTCCAGCGGATCTATGTCCTGACGCAGTTCAACTCCGTCAGCCTCCACCGCCACATTCGCCGCACCTACACCTTCGATCCTTTCAGCGGCGGTTTCGTCGAGATCCTCGCGGCCCAGCAGACGCTCGACAATTCCGGCTGGTATCAGGGCACGGCCGACGCGGTTCGGCAGAACATCCGCTATCTGCAGCAACCGGACATCCGCCACGTCCTCATCCTTTCGGGCGACCAGCTCTATCGGATGAACTACGCCGACATGCTCGCTACCCACATGGCGAAGAAGGCCGACGTCACGATCGCCGGCATCCCCGTCCACGAAGACGCCGCCTCAGCCCTGGGGATCATGCGGCTCGACGATGAGGGACGCGTCGAGGGATTCCTCGAGAAGCCGCAGACGAAGGCGGAACTCGACATGGTGCGCACCGATCCGGGGTGGATCGACCGCCACGGGATCCCGGCCAACGGCCGCTCGCTGATGGCGAGCATGGGGATCTACCTCTTCGACCGCGATTGCCTCCTGGAGCTGCTCCGCAAGACCGATTACCAGGATTTCGGGCGGGAAGTCTTCCCGGCGGCCATCCGGACGAAGCGCGTGTTTCTCCACCCGTTCGACGGCTACTGGGAGGACATCGGGACGATCCGCTCCTACTTCCAGTGCAACCTCGACCTCGCGGGGAGCACGCCGCCTTTCGAACTGGCCAGCGCCGAGGCCCCGATCTATTCGCGCGGCCGGTTCCTCCCGCCGTCACGGATCGACGGAGCGAGCATCCGCGCGAGCCTCGTGTCCGACGGCTGCATCGTCGAGCAGGGGGCGGTGATCGAGAACAGCGTCATCGGCCTCCGCTGCCGGATCGGCCGGAACGTCGTCATCCGCAACTCGGTGGTCCTCGGCAGCGACTACTACGAGACCACCGAAGACATCGCCTCGAACACTGCCCGCGGCCTGCCGCCGATGGGCATCGGCGAGGGGACGATCATCGAAGGGGCGATCGTCGACAAGAACGTCCGCATCGGAAAGCGGACCCGGATCGTCAACGACCACGGCTGGGACGAGATCGGCGACAGCACGACCTTTACCGTCCGTGACGGGGTGGCGATCGTTCCCAAGGACGCGATCGTCCCCGATGGCTGGCAGCCCGATCCGACGCTCAACCGCGGGGCGTGAACGCGACCCCGGCCTCGCCACGACCTCAGCGGAGGAGCACGGGAGGTCTGTCCAGCGGCAGCCGCGACTCGCGGACGTACGGGTAGCGAGGGCCCACCAGAGCCGCGTCGCTCGATGTGCCGGGCGTCCCCTGCCCGTCGCCGACCGGCCACAGCACGCTCGCCGGTTCGGGCTCGCTCGCCTCGTCGACCGATTCCAGGCCCTCCGTCGGC
>JBIIQL010000174.1:0-6944 GCA_044342095.1 Pirellulales bacterium | reverse complement strand
ACGGGTTGGATAAACGTAGAGCCGCACCGCGTGGGTGAAGAGGCGGCCGAAGGCCTCGAGGATCCCACCGCCGAGATCCCGGTAGTGGGATTCGTTGAACAGCTCCCGGAGAAGGGGCACGCCGAGCACGATCCCGGTCCGCTCGACATTCCGCTTGGCGAGGTAGTCGGCGAGGCGGTGGAATGGCCCGAGGTCGCTGACGAGGACGAGCTTGCGGATCGCCGAAAGGAGATCGACCCGGGCGAGGAAGTCGGCATCGTCGACCTTGCCGGTGTCCCGGAGGTTGTTCATGGTGATCTCCATGATCTCCACGACCGGCTGTTCGGCCTCGGCCGCCCCCCCCTCGGCATCGGCACTGAAGAGCACCGAGGCCGACGCGAGCATCTCGAGATTGAGACGCGTCACCGGACAGAACCGGCCGCGCTCGAGGAGCACCCGGCGGCGGCGGATCGCCTCCGAGGCGAGCAAGGGCTGGCCGTCGGTGCCGAACAGCACCGCATGCGTGAAGCCGATTCGCACCAGATGGAGCGCGAGGAGCCGATTGTCGACCCCGGCAAAGGCAGGCCCCCGCATCACCACCCAATCGATCTCGAGGCGCTCGCGGCCGACGTCGTCGAGGAGCGATTCGAGCAATTGATTGGGATGGCGCCAGTGATGGACACAGGCGTGGATGAGATTCACGCCGAGGCGTCCGAGGGCATCTTGCTGGCGTGCGTTGCTCGGATCGAGCATCCGGACGTGAACGATGACGTCGTTCGGCTCGCCGCCGGGCTTGTCCTGGAAGCGGATCCCCATCCAGGCATGCCAGTCATTGCCGCCGGAGTGGGCTTTCGCGGCAGCGGTGTCGGCGAAGGCGAAGAACCGCGTGCCCGAGCCGCGCGATTCCTCGAGCCGCTCTCGGAGGAGGGAAAACTCGTGCTCGAGCATCTCCTCGACGCGCTCCCGTGAGACATATCGGGGGGCCTTGCCGTAGATCGCATCGCTGACCTTCATGTCGTAGGCCGACATCGATTTGGCCACCGTGCCTGCCGCCCCCCCCACGGAGAAGAACCACCTCGCCACTTCCTGGCCGGCCCCGATCTCGGCGAACGTGCCGTAGATCTGCCGGTCAATGTTGATGGCCAGGGCACGCTGGGCGATCGGGTCGGCGGCGTCGCTCATCGGATTCCTCCGGGAATTGGCAGGTGGGGGTGAGGACGGACGGCTGGCCGTCCGCCTCCGGTCGACCGTTTGTCATCGACGATTGTGCGCTCGCTGACGCGTTCCGCCCACCGTCAATCCCCGATCGGCCGCTTTGTCGCCCGATCGTGCTTCCGTCGACAGACCGTCCGATTGGCAGCGGGGCACGACGCAGTACATTGAAGGGAGTTCCACGACTGGCGGCCGGATCCGGAGGAAACCGTTCCATGGACTCCCCTGGGCGACACCAGCCCCCCCCTGCGGCTGGGACGTTCTTTGAAAGTTTCGACGGCTGGGCCCAACTGCTCAAGGCCCACGGTGCTGCGGCCAACGAGGGCCCGGTCTCGGCGCTGCTCACCGTCGACGGGGAGGCCGCGGCGCTGACCGACCCGACCTCCCCGCCTCCGGCCCCAGACGTCGGGATCGAGGCGCTGCCGTGGCGCCCCGGCAGACGCCCTCCGACGGCGCTCCTCCATGTCGTCGACGACGGCCGTGACAGCGGGGAGACGATCCGACTCCGCGACGATGCCCTCGTCGTCGGGCGACAGACCGGGAGCGTGAGCATCCCGCACGACCCGTTCCTCGAGGTCAGCCACGCCCGACTCGACCGACTGCCCGGGAGTGGCTGGCTGCTGAGCGATCTTGGCAGCGCCGACGGGACGTGGGTGCGGGTGATGACCGCCAAGCTCCGCCCCGGCACGCGGTTTCAGATCGGTGGCAAGCGCCTGGTCTTCCGCCGCAGGGCTGACGGCGTGGCTGAGTTCGCTCCGGCCTGCCACGACGATGGTGCCACACCGCTCCCCTGCCCTCCCCCCCCGTTCCTCCTCGGCCGGGCCGACGCTTGGTCGCAGCAAACAGACCTTGGCCTGACGACGCTCCTCCTCGACGACCCGTTCGTGAGCCCGATCCATGCCGAAGTGATCGCCGGCCGCAGCACATGGCGGATCGTGAATCGCGGCCTCAACGGCCTTTGGGTGCGGATTGACGCGCCGGTCAGGCTCGACGCTGCCGCCCAGTTCCAGTGCGGCGACCAGCGATTCGTCCTCGAACCGCTGGCCACGGATCCCTGAAGGACCACCGTAAGCCTTGCTCCCGAGCGTGCGGAGCGCGTGCCCCACGACTAGCGGGAAGGCGGCGATCCACGGAGCCAGTCGGGCATCCGCTGCACCCGGCCGTCCCGGTCCACACACACCACCACGGTCGATCCGGTGGCGATGATCGTGGCATCTCGGACCACCTCGTAGCCGTGGCGGAGGCTCGCCCCCCCCGCCTTCGCGATCCAGGTGCGGATCGTGAGGAGATCGTCGTAGTCGGCAGGCGCCTTGTAGTGACAGGTCGCCTCGGAGACGACGAGCAACACCCCGGCATCCTCCAGCTCCCGGTAGGTGATGCCGCAGGCCCGGAGCATCTCCGTACGGGCAACCTCGAAGTAATTGAGGTAATTCGCGTGATGGACGCGGCGCTGGCCGTCGGTCTCCTGATACCGGACCCTCACCGTGATCTCGTGCGTGGGCGTGGCCGTCATGGTCGTCCTCGTCTGGCTAGGCATGAACTCGTTGACCGGGGTGCCGGGAAGACTCTATTCTTTCGGTTCCAGGATCTGGCTGGGGAGCCTGCCGGCTTTCGCGAACCTCAGGCCGGAGGGCCCTTGTCCGGAAAGCCGGAGACCGCCACCGGCCGCCGCCACCAGTGGAGTGCTGCAACCGTGAGCATCGGCGACTCGGGTGAGGGTTCTGGGATCGGCTTCGCTACGGCCCGCGGACGAAATTGGCCGACGCTTCGGCAATTCACGGTCTTTCTCGAGAATCGAGTCGGCCAGTTGCTCGAGGTGGTGCGCCGCTTCGACGGCTCGAGAGTGAGAATTGTCGCCCTCTCGATCAACGACTCCGGCGAGTGTGCCTTCGTCCGCTTCCTCGTCAGCCATCCCGAACAGGGGCGGGAGATCCTGGAACGGGCCGGGCTGGCGATCATCGAGAGCGATTTGATCGGCGTCGAACTCCCGGACCATCCCCAGCCGCTCCTCCAGGTCTGCACGGCCCTTCTCCAGGCCGAGGTGAACATCATCCAGGCCTATCCGATCCTCGTCCGCCCCCGCGGACGCCCGGCGGTCGCTCTGATGGTCGACAACACCGAGATGGGGCTCGAGACCCTCGGCAAGCGCGGCTTCACGATGATCACCGAAGGGGATCTCGACGAGGACGACTGACCTCACGCTCAGCCGGCACTCGTTTCAAAGTCGGGGCGTTTCGCCGGTCTTTCGTCGATGTCATTCGAACATGCCGTCGGGAAGCCCCTCGACCTGGCGGACGACGACTTTCTGGATCGAGTCCCAGGACACGGCGGTGAGGGTCACCGAACCATCGGCGGCCTGACTGGCGAACAGCCCGTGGCTCCCCTGCGACCAGGCCGGCTCGTACCACTCCGGAAGGATCACGCTCCCGCCCACGAGATGGAGTTCCACGATCCCGCCGTGGTCCCGTTCCGCCCACAGCCTGGCGACGAGGAGGGCCGTCGGGTTGGCCACGAGCGCGTTGGCGGCTGGATCGCCTCCGGCTCCGGCCCCGCCAGGGCCTTCCTGCGGTCCCCCTCCGCCCCGCGCTGCGGGCCCGGCATGGACCAACGGAGTTGACGCTGGGCCGGAGTTGATCGGGGGCACCGTCGCTCCATCGGGCGAGGCGTTGGCAACCGGAGCAACCGCCGCGAGCGTTGGCGGCCAGACGGGGGGAGACTTGAGGGTGATCGTCCCGTCTTCGCCCCCCTGGGGATCATCCCCTCCGGCGGCGAAGGCGTCTGTCTGGGGCACCGCTGGCCGCCCCGCGGAAGGGGCTGACGGCGCGGTGATCGCCACCGACGTCGGCGGGATCACGACCGCGGTGCCGCACTTGGAACAAGCGCCCCGTTTTCCCGCGAGTTTGGCAGGGACGCTGATCCGGTGGCCGTTTGGACACGGAAACGTGATCGTTGCGGCAGGGGAGCGGGAACCGTCACCGGGGGACGGCGGCGGCGATTTCGGGTCGACCACGGAACACTTGCCTCCTCCACCCGCCGCCCTGGGGTGGGATGCGACGGGCCCGTTCGGCCATCGGGACTCTGGTCTTTCATCCTACCACCCGCCGCTGTGACAACGCATCACTTGACGGCGGACCGGCAGCCTCTGACACTTCCCCGCGGGTCGTCGGCCATCCCACGGTGGTAGCGTGTGCCAGGGCGGGGATGGTCGATCGTCGGGCGCCCGGGCCGTCACATCTTCGATGCGGGTGAGATCATGGCGATCCAGGTCTTGTGCGGATCCTGCAAGTCGACCTTCTCCGTCAGCGACCAGTTCGCCGGACGGACGGGGCCCTGCCCGAAGTGCAAGAAGCCGATCACGATCCCGGCCACCCCGGTGAAAGCCGTCGTCATCCACGAACCGGAGGCCCCGGCGACGACGTCCACCGCGACCGGACGGGCGCCGACGGCCCCGCTCAAGCGGATCGACCGCCCCGTGTCGGCGCTCCAGTGGACGCTTCTCGGCGTCGGAACGGTGCTGGCGATCATGGCGGCAGCGGTCGCCAGGGTGCAGTGGGGCGGCGCTCCCCCGGCCTGGTTCCAACTGACGGGGGCGGCCCTCCTCGCCCTGCCCTGCGCCTTTCTGGGCTACGTGGCGATCCGCGACCGGGAACTCCAGCCCTACCAGGGGAGGAGCCTCGCCCTCCGCACGCTCATCTGCGCGGCGGTTTACGTCGCACTGTGGGTCGCCCGGGGCTATCTCCCGGCCGAGATCGAGATGTGGGAGTGGCTCTACTACGCACCGGTCTTCATCGCCATCGGCGGCTTTGCGGCCTTCGCTTGCTTCGATTTCGAGACCGGCTCGGCGATCGCGCACTTCTCGCTCTTTCTCATGGTCACTCTGGCGCTCCGCTGGCTCGCCGGCGTCACCTCCCTCTGAATCGGCGTCACGGACGCCCCCCTTCTCCGCGGTCCCTCATCACCGCGGTCACTCATGGCTTACGACGCACTCCCGGAGTTGATCGCGACGGAGCATGCCGCCGACGGCATCCGCATCCCCCCAGACGCGACGGTGCCGCTGACCGCCAGGGTGAGGGCGCTCATCGACACTCCCGAGATGCGCCGCCTGTCGCGGATCAGTCAACTCGGCCTGGTGTCGCTCGTCTACCCCGGCGCCGTCCATTCGCGCTTCGAGCATTCGCTCGGGGTCTACCGTCTGGCGCTGGCGTTCCTCGGCCGTCTCCGTCGCGACAGCCACTTCGCGGCCACGGTCGACGAGGGGGACGCCGCGGCCTTCACCGTCGCCGCGCTCGTCCACGACATCGGGCACTGGGCCTACTGCCATCCGCTGGAAGATATGGGCCTCGCGGAGCTCCCCCGCCACGAGTCCCTCGTCGGCCGGATCCTCGGGACCGGCGAGCCTGCCGAGATCCTCCGGTCACAATGGGGGCTCGAGCCCGCCCGGGTCGCAGCCCTCATCGACGGGACCGCCACCGACCCGGCCGGGACGCTCCTCCACTCGCTCCTCTCCGGCCCGATCGACGTCGACAAGATGGACTACCTCGCCCGCGATAGCCTCCACGCCGGAGTCCCCTACGGTCGTCACTTCGACCAGGATCGCCTCCTGGCGAGCCTGTGCATCGATGCCGAAGCGCAGACGCTCGCGATCACCGACAAGGGAAGAACGGCTGCCGAACTGATGGTCTTCGCCCGCTACGTGATGTTCAGCGAGGTCTACTGGCACCACGCCGTGCGGGCCGCCACGGGCATGCTCCAGCGGGCGGTGTGGATCGTGCGTGATTCGATCGATGCCCCGTGGCTTACCCGGGCCGACGAACAGGGCTTTATCGGCTGGCTGCGGGGGGCGGCCGAGGGCACCGGCGCCGCTCCGCTCGTCGATGGACTTTTCGGTCCACGGCGCACCCTCGTTAAACGCGTTGCCACCTACGACGCTCTCAATCATCCCGACATCCACCGCGCCCTCGCCGGCTGTTCCTATCCCACCACGACCCGGATCTCGGCCCGGTTGGCCGAACGGCTCTCCCGGCGGCTGGGGATGGCGGTGGCCCCGGAGACGCTCCTCATCGACGCCCCGCCCGCCGAGCGCGAGGTCGAGTTCAACCTCAACGTCCGCCAACGCCCCAGGGACGCCGGCGACCACGCAGCGCCCGGCGTCGTGCGTTGGCGATCCTTGGCCGAACTCTCCCCCGTCGTTCGCAGTCTCGCGCACGAGCAGTTCGACGACCTGGTCAAACGAGTGCGGATCTTCGCTCCGGCCGAAACGGCGGCAGCCGTGTCGGCTCTCCCCGGCGGCCTCCTCCCCGATCTCTTCGAAGCGATCGCGGACGGCTGAGACGTCACGTGGATTGATGACGCGCGGATCAAGGACCGATGGTCACGGCAGGGCGATGAGCAGCCACGGACGCTCCGTCGTACCGCGGCGGACGGTGGCCTCGCCGCGCCCTCCGGCCAGCCCCTCCGCCGTGGTCTCGAACTCCGCCCCGCCACTTCCGATCCGCCAGGAGAGCGAGCCATTTTCGCGGTCGAATCGGCCGGTCACCGGATGGACGGCATCGGAAACGGCGTCGAAGTAGTTGCCCCGCACGGTGCCGTCGCGATGGAGCGCGAGTTCGAGGAACACGTGCGGCGCTAGGGAACGGTCGCTGCCGGCCGGGACCGCGGCGAAGGCTCCCAGGGGGAGCCAGGGGGACGATGATTCCTCCTGGGAGAGCGAGACGGTGGCCGATACGCCGGCGGTTGGCTCGGCGATCGACGCC
>JBIIQL010000173.1:0-6965 GCA_044342095.1 Pirellulales bacterium | reverse complement strand
AGGACTACCACCAGGATTACTTCGAGAACAACCCCTTCCAGCCCTACTGCCAGGCGGCCGTCTCGCCGAAGGTGGCCAAGGTCCGCAAGGTGTTCAAGGACCTCCTCAAAGACTAGGGCCTTGGGTGGGGATTAACGCCGTGGGTGGGGAGTGACGCCGTGGCCTCGAGACATGACGCCTTGAGCGTGAGGGCTGTCGCCTTGGGTTCCGTCCGCCCCTTGTCACCGTCGCTGATGCTTTTCGTCGGTTTCGCTTTCGTCGTCGGATGTGGTCGGCCGGCCGGTGAGACGAGCAGCCCCGGCCCAGATCGCGCGTCGGGGACGTTCGTAACGGAGGAGGCGACGGCGTCCGCGGCGCTCTCGGATGACGCCCGGGCCAGGGTGGAGCGATTCTGCGGCGACTGCCATGGCATGCCAGCGCCGGGGAGCTTCCCGCGCGAGCGGTGGCCGAGCGAAGTCCGCCAGGGCTATGACTTCTACCTCGCCTCCCTCCGGACCGATCTCCCGCGGCCACCGGAGGGGGATGCGATCCGCTACTTCCAGACGTCGGCACCCGACCGGCTGACGGTGCCCCGAGCCGCCGACCGGGTCGAGCCGGCGTCGCCGCTGCGCTTCGAGCCGATCGTGACGCTCGCCGGGGCTGACACCATCGATCCGGCCATCGCCCAGGTGGTCGCGATCCCGGGGAGGGAGGCCGGGGAGGGGACACTCCGGCTGATGACGTCCGACATGCGTTCCGGGGAGATCCGCCGCTGGCAGCTGTCGTCGGACAGGGCGGAGGGGGAGGTCATTGCCCGCCTGGCACACCCAGCCCGAGTGTCCCCGACTGTGGGGGCCGCCGAGGGATGGTTCGTCGGGGATCTGGGGTCGTTTCTCCCCGAGGATCATGCCGCGGGAGGAGTGTTTTTTATTCCCGGATCGAGTCCGCCGATCGACCGGGCCGATACCGCCGGGCCAACGCCGATCGCCCTCCGCCGCGGGCTTGGGCGGGTGATCGGGGCGGTTCCCTTCGATTGGGACGGCGATGGCCGGCTCGATCTCCTCGTGGCGGAGTTCGGCTGGCGGGCGAGTGGGGCGCTGCGGGTCCTCTTCGGGGCGGGTGAGCCGGGAGACGCCGGAGCGGATGTCCCCTTTCCCGAACTGATCGTCGATCCCCGGCATGGGGTTCTCGACGTCCGCGTTGCTGATCTCGACGGCGACGGCCGGGAGGATGTCGTGGCGGCGTTCGCCCAGGAGCATGAGACGGTCGACGCCTGGATTGCCCGGGGAGACGGCCGGTATGACCACCGGGAGCTCGTCCGCTTCCCCGAGCCCTCCTGGGGGTCGAGCGGGATCGACCTGGCCGATCTCGACGGCGATGGGGATCTCGACATCCTCCACGCCAACGGCGACACGATGGACAGCGGCCTGGCCCGCCCCACGCACGGGATCCGAGCGCTTTTCAACGACGGGGCGGCGGGCTTCCAGCTCCGCGAAATCGCCCTCATGCCGGGCGTGTCGCAGGCCCGGGCCGCTGACCTCGACGGCGACGGCGACCTCGACGTCGTCGCCACCGCCCTCCATCCGGGGGCAGCCGCCCATCCCGCCGGGACGTTCGACGCGGTCCTCTGGGTGGAGCAGGGGGATGGCGGGCATTGGATCCCCCGGAGCATCGAGCGAGATGACTGCCGTTACGCGGCTTTTACGATTGCCGACGTCGACGGCGACCGGCGGCCCGACATCGTCGCCGGCACCTGGGAGGCGGATGTCACCGGCTCACCGTTGCCCGCGCTCCGTGTGTGGCTCAACCGACCAGCCAGCCGCTGACAGGCAAGCCGCCTGCCGACACTTTCCCCAGCCGGGGCTTGTCTCGACGCCGACGCGGTTGGTAAGTTTCTCGTGTGGGTTGGGGGATTCTTTCGGCGGACGCATTTCTGGGGATTCCAGTCCGTCCGAGGCCTGTGCAAAACGTCCGGTCTGCCAAGACGGCACGTGAGCGTCGGGCGCGAACTTTCCGCGATTTCTCCAGCCTCTCAGCACGCCGCACACCACGATCCATCGGTTTTCATTCCTGCTCCTTCATACCTTTTCCGATCCATCGCTTCCGGAGGCGATTCCCATGACGAAAGCAATGCGACCTGTTCGTCGGGCGTTCACGCTCGTCGAACTTCTGGTGGTCATCGCGATCATCGGTACGCTCGTCGGCCTGCTCCTCCCTGCCGTCCAGTCGGCTCGTGAGGCAGCCCGGCGGAGCAGCTGCAGTAACAACCTCAAGCAGTACGGCCTGGCGCTCCACAACCACCACGACACCAACGGTTACATCCCGTCGGGGGCTCCGACGGTGCCGTGGGGATCGCCGGCGCTCTCCTGGCACGCCTACGTGCTCCCGTTCCTCGAGCAGCAGGGGCTGGCCTCGAAGATCAAGTTCAACAGCGGGGGCGACGAGCGCTTCCGTGACGCCGGCGGCGGACAGCAGGTGCGGAGCGTGAAGCTCGCGGTCGCCCGCTGCCCCTCCGATCCGAGCATCACCGACCAGGATGGCTGGATCCAATCGAGCTATTCCGGGAGCCTGGGCTCGCAGCGGACGCCGTCGGCCGACGGCAACTGCAATCAATACCTCGGCTTCGCCGAAGTCCCATCCGGTGGCGCCGACCACGGCAACGCCTGGAACTTCAAGGACATCTCCGGCGTCTTCTCGCGGCTGGTCACGGAGCAGAAGGGCTGTTCCTTCAACATGGTCTCCGACGGCCTGAGCAAGACGATCTTCATGGGGGAGATCCTCGCCGACTGCCACGATCACCGCGAAGGGCTGTGGAGCTTCAACGGGATGGGGAACGCCCATGCCTCGACGATCGTGCCGATCAACACGATGACCACGTGCTACGATTCGCAGGCCGAGGCGACCACGAAGAACGTCCCCAATCCGCAGTGCTTCACGAAGAGCAACTGGAACTACTCGTGGGGCTTCCGCTCGAAGCACCCGGGCGGGGCACAGTTTCTCTTTGGCGACGGCTCGATCCGGATGATCCAGGAAACGATTGACCACACCACCTACCAGCGGCTCGGCGGGCGCAAGGATGGCGGCACGATCGCGCTCGACGACTGATCTTCGGAATGTTGTGTCGGCCGGCCGGCCCGTCGGGCCGAGGCCGGCTTCGATCGTTCGGGTGATATCCACGGCTGCCCGGGGCGGATTTCCGCCCCGGGCAGTGTCGGGCTCGGGCTGACGGTAGAGGTGGTGGCGATCAGTTTTTTTTCAGACGCAGATCTCATCTGAGCGGAGGATCGTGATGGCAGGCGGAGCAGGATTCGGGGCCGGGACGAGGGGCGTGTGCCTCGCCATCGTGGTGACGCTCGTGGCCGTCGGCCTGGCGGGCTGTGGCGGCTCGACGATGCCGAAGATCTATCCGGCCACCGGGACGGTGACCTGGAAGGGGGCGCCGCTGGCCGATGCCACCGTCAGCTTCGTCCCTTCGGTCGGCGCTCCGAGCGACGGCAAGACCGACGCTCAAGGGAAGTTCACGATCATGACCAACGGCAAGCCCGGCGCCCGGGCCGGCACGTGCAAGGTGACGGTGAGCAAGTTCGCCGGGGCGGCCCCGTCGATGCCAGCGGCGCCGAAGCCCGAAGACATGATGAAGATGTACGAAAAGAAGAAGAAGGGGGAGGTCGAGAAGGGGGAGATCCCAGCGAAGTACGGCCGCCCCGACACCAGCGGCCTCACCGCCGAAGTGACCACCGACGGTGCCAAGAACGTCTTCCCGTTCGATCTCAAGGACTGAGCCGTCCGACGCTGGGGGATCGTGGGCATGGGTGAGGACCGATCCTCCGGCGCCGGATCGAAGCGCCGTCGCCTCCTCTTCGGCGTGCTCCTCCTCCTTCTCGGCGTGGCGGCCTGGTGGGGACCCACGCTCCGCGAAGCGGCGGCGCTGTCGACGATCCGCAGCGCGATCGCCGACCACGACTGGCCCAAAGCCGAGTCGCTCCTCCGCGCTGGCCTTCCCGTTGGGCCTGAGCCAATCGCTCCGCGGGCCCGGGCGGCGGCCGCCGAGCGGCAGTTTCTCCTCGGCCGCGTCTTTCGTCGCCAGCGCCGGTTTGACGAGGCCGAAGGCTGCTTCGAGGCGGCCGCGGCGTTGGGCTGGAACGCCGAGGAGATCGGCCGGCAGCGGATGCTCGCGCGGGCCCAACTCGGGGATGTCCGCGTTGTCGAGGAGCGGATCGGTGCGCTGTTGGCCGAGGGAGGGGACGACGCCTTTGCCGAGGATTGTTACGAGAGCCTCGCCGAGGGCTTCATCGGCTCGTTCCGGATGGATGATGCCCGCGAGTGCCTCGACTTCTGGTCGCGCTGGCAGCCGGGCAATCCGCTCCCCTCGTTTTGGATGGGGGTGATCGAGGAACGCTACGAACGCCCGGTGATGGCCCTCGAACGGTATGCCAAGGCCCTGGCGATGAACCCCCGCGATGACGAGGCGCGGATCCGTGTCGCCCGCCTCGAACTCGACACCGCAAAGCTCGACGAGGCCCGGCGCCACTTCCGCGAGTGCCTCGACCGGCGCCCCGACGACCCGCGGGCCGTCATCGGCCTGGCCGATTGCCTCCTCCGCGCCGGGGAGCTTTCCGCCGCCCGCGATCTCTACCTCGATGCCCTCACGACCGACCTCACGAAGGAGCAAGCCGCCTCGGCACTTACCGAACTCGGCCAGATGGCGCTCGAGGAAGGGGACGTGGGGCGCGGCGCCAGGCTGCTCGAGCAGGCGGTGAGCGTCGATCCCCGCGGCACCCGGGCGCGGCTGACCCTCGCGGGAGCGCTCCTCCGCCTCGGTGACGAGGAGGGCGCGAAGCGCGAGCGTGACACCGCCCAGCGCCTCGCGGAACGGCAACGCCGCCTGGCGACGATCACCCATGAGGCCCTCGGCAAGCCGGACGACCCCGATCTCCGTGCCGAGGCGGGCACGATCCTCCTCGACGAGGGATTCGAGCGGGAGGGGCTGCGGTGGCTGGAGACGGCGCTCTCGATCGCCCCGACCCACGCCCCGACCCACCGCGTCCTCGCCGATCACTACGCGGCGATCGGAGAGGCCGAGCGCGCCGCGCACCACCGCGGCTTGGCGGGCGAGGCGCCCCGCCCCGGGGCGGCCGTGGGTGGGAACGGAGGGACGACGCCATGAGGGGAGGCCGGTGGGCCGCAGGGATCGTGTTCGGCCTGCTCGCATGTCTGCCCGGGTGCGCGCGCCCCCCGGCGGCCGTCGCCCCACCGCCGGCCCGCAACGCAGAGCGGAGCGAAGCCAAGGCGATCGAGCCCCGCGTTGCCGGAGGGGGAATCGAGTTCATCGACCGGGCGGCCGATCTGGGGATTGCCGTGACCTATCGCAGCGGTGGCGAATCGGATCACTGCACGATCCTCGAGTCGCTCGGCGGCGGCGTCGGGTGGATCGACTTCGACCGTGACGGTTGGCTCGATCTGATCGCTACCGGTGGCGGCGCGATCACCGCCGACGAAGCGATCGTCGGGCGGCCCTGCTCGTTGTTCCGCAGCCAGGGAGGGAAGGCGTTCCAGCCGGCGGCGACCCGGGCGGGCCTCGCCTCGGACACGCTCTACTCCCATGGCGTCGCCATCGGCGATCACGACAACGACGGCTTCCAGGATCTCCTCGTCACCGGGTATGGAGTGCCGCAGTTTTGGAGGAACATGGGGGATGGCACGTTCGTCGCCGCGCCGTCGCCGGCCGGGGAGGATGCCCGGTGGAGTTCGAGCGCCGGCTGGGCCGATCTCGATGGCGATGGCGTCCTCGACCTCTACCTCACCCGCTACGTGAACTGGTCGTTCGAGAATCATCCCCGCTGCGGGCCGTCGGCCACCGTCCGCGACATCTGTCCGCCGCGATCGTTCGAGGGGCTGGCCGACGCGGTCTGTCTCGGCAACGGCGACGGCACGTTCACCGACGCTTCCGCCGCGGTCGGGCTGCGGAGCGATGGCAAGGGGCTGGGGGTGCTCCTGGCCGATCTCGACGTCGACGGCGACGTCGACATCTACGTCGCCAACGACACCACCGACAACTTTTTCTATGTCAACGACGGCCATGCCCGGCTCACGGAGAGCGGGCTCGTCAGCGGCACGGCCCTCGACGATCAGGGCGTGCCCAACGGGAGCATGGGGATCGACCTGTGCGACTTCAACCGCGACGGACTCCCCGATTTGTGGGTGACGAACTTCGAGCGCGAGTGGTTTGCCCTCTACCGCAACGAGGGGCGGGGCTACTTCCTCCATGTCAGCCGCCGCTACGGCATCACCGACATCGGCGGCCTGTTCGTCGGCTTCGGCACGGCCTGCGACGACTTCGACGCCGACGGGTGGGTCGACATCGTCGTCACCGATGGCCACGTCATCAAATATCCCGACGCCTCCCCGCTCTTTCAGGAGCCGCTCTTCCTCCGCTTTGACGGCGACCGCTTCCGCCGCGGCCAGCCCCAGCCGGGGTCCTACTTCGCAAAGGCCCACATGGGCCGCGGCCTTGCCAGCGGCGACTTCGACGGCGACGGCGACCTCGATGTGGCGATCTCGCACGTCGAAGCCCCCGTCGCGGTCCTCGAGAACCGCTTCCCTCAGTCGGGCCGATCGATCCTCGTCCAACTCGTGGGGACGGTGTCAAACCGCGACGCGGTCGGCGCCCGGGTCGAGATCCTCGGTGGCAAGGCTCCCTCGGCGGCGCTCCAGGTCATCGGCGGCGGGAGCTATCTCTCCCACAGCGACCGCCGGCTCCATGTCGTCCTCCCCGGGCCGGCTGGCGAGACACCGTACCGGCTCCGCATCCGGTGGCCGTCGGGCGTCGTCCAGGAGGTCGAGCTGACCGGAGCCGATCGGGAGATGAAGATCGTCGAGGCTGGGGCGGTGCCCGCGGATGCGGCCGATCCGGGCGAGGGGAACGCGACATGATGGCACGGTCGCCCGACGATTCCCGCGCGGCGCGACTCCGGCTTGGAGTCCTC
>JBIIQL010000172.1:0-6988 GCA_044342095.1 Pirellulales bacterium | reverse complement strand
GGCGGGAAAGGGCTGCCGGCCGGCGAGCTCGAGCCCCCAGTCGGTGGCTGCCAGATGGAGCGTGGCCGGGGTGCGGCGGGCGATCCGCCAGGCGATGAGCGTCGCCAAGCCGTCGTGAACGAGCCGCCCCTCGAAGGGGAAGAGGAAGGCATGGTGGATCGTCGGATCGCCGCGGCCCCCGCGCCCCGTGGCCGTGCGCTCGATGAGGAGCGTGTCGGCGGTGGGAAGCCGGCTCGTGCGCGCCTGCGTGGCCAGGAGCGGGAGCACCGCCTCGATTTCCGGGAGCCGCTTCAGGCCAGGGGTCGTGGCCGTCTCCACGAGGCCGAGGACGCCCCGGGATAGGAGCGTGGAGAGGGGCATCCGGCCGCCGTTCCAGCGCGGCACCTCGAGCCCCTGGCCAGCGCCACGGCCGCGCCTCACCCAGGCAACGAGGCCGTCGAAGCGGAAGAGGACGAGCGATCGACCGGCAAACAGGAAGCGGTCGCCGGGGGCGAGCCGGGAGATGAACGATTCCTCCACCGTCCCCAGTCGCCCGCCGCGGACCCACTTCACCTCCACCGTGGCGTCGCCGGTGATCGTGCCGATCGACATCCGATGGCGGCGGGCGATCGCCGGCGAGGCGACATACCAGCGCCCGAAGCGCTCCTTGATGCGGGCGAAATCGGGATAGGCGCCGAGGGCCGGCCCACCCCGGGCGGCGAAGTCGAGGGCCCAGCGCCAGGCACGGTCGTCGAGCCCGGCATAGGCATGCGTCGTGCGAACCTCGGCGAGCAGATCGTCGGCCCGGAAGCCACCGCTGCAGGCGACGGTGACCAGATGCTGCGCGAGGACGTCGAGCGGCTGCTCGAGCGGGATGCGCGGCTCGACGACCCCGTCGGCCACGGCGCTTCGCGCCGCGGCGCATTCGATGAGCTCGAGGGCATGGGTCGGCACGCAGATCAGCCGGCCGGTGGCGCCGGGGGCATGCCCGCTCCGCCCGGCGCGCTGGAGGAGCCGGCCGACTCCCTTCGGGCTCCCCACCTGGAGCACCTGCTCGACCGGGCCGAAATCGACGCCGAGATCGAGGCTCGACGTCGCCACGACACACTTCATCCCGCCGCGGCGCAGCGCCGCCTCGGTGCCGGCCCGCAGCTCCCGATCGACCGAGCCATGGTGGAGCGCAAGCGTGCCCTTCCATTCGGGCCGCGCCCCGCGGATCGCGTCGTGCCAGCGCTCCGCCTGAGCGCGGGTGTTTGTGAACACAAGCGAGGTCGACGCCCGGTCGAGGACGCCGAGCACCTGCGGCAGGAGCCGCATCCCCATGTGCCCGGCCCAGGGGAAGCGCTCCATCGGCACCGGCACGAGCGTCTCGATCTCGAGGCGACGCGGGATCCGGGCGCTGACGACGCTCGCCGCGGCGACCGCAGCCGGTCCGACGAGCGCCGCGAGCGCCTCGTCGAGATTGGCAAGCGTCGCGGAGAGCCCCCAGGTGGCCAAGCCCGGGGCGAGGGTGCGGAGGCGCGCAAGCGCGAGCTCCGTCTGCACGCCGCGCTTCGTCGCCAGGAGCTCATGCCACTCGTCGACGACCACCGTCTCGAGGTCGGCAAAGAGATCGTGGGCATTTTCGAGCGAAAGGAGCACCGAGAGCGATTCGGGCGTCGTCACGAGCCCTTCGGGCCAGCGCTTGCGGAGCCGGCTGCGCTCGGCGGCGGTCGAGTCGCCGGTGCGTAGCGCCACCTGCCAGCGCGGGGCCCGCCGGCGCGCGCCGGAGAGCCAGTCGGCAAGATCGGGGAGGGGATCGGAAAGCGACCGGAGGGTGTCGGCGGCCAGGGCCCGCAGCGGCGTGATCCAGACGACACGCGGCCCGCTGCCGACCGGCCGGTCGTCGTCGCCTACCTCCTCTCGCGCCATCGCGCGACGGCGGCTGTGGGCCAGGGCCCCCAGCCAGGCAGCGAGGGTTTTGCCGGTGCCCGTGGGGGCATGCACCAAGCCACTCCCCCCCGCCGCCGCGGCCCGCCACACCTGCTCCTGAAATGGAAAAGGCTTCCATCCCAGAGCCGTGAACCAGCGCCGAAGCGCCTGCAGATCAGCCGGCAACGGGCCCGCGCCCCGGGGGCTCATGCCTCGTCCTCCCACAGCCTTCGCTGGCGATCGCCAGGGGAGGAGGTCGGCCGCGGGGCGCGGGGCGCCGGCGGAAGCGGCTCGACCGGAGCGACCAAGGCGCGGAGATCGGCGAGCGTGCCGGCCTCGGCCGGCGACTTGTCTTTCCGCCAGCGGACGATCCGCGGGAAGCGGACCGCCACCCCCGACGCATGCCGGGTCGATTCCGCCACCCGCTCGAAGGCCAGTTCCATGACAAGCGTGGCCGTCACCCCCCGCCACGGCCCCTTCTTTTCGAGCGTTGTCGCCCGGATGATCCGATCGACCTCCGTCAGCTCCTCGTCGGTGAGCCCGGAGTAGGCGTTGGCGATCTTCACGAGGCGTCCGTCGTCCCACACGCCGAAGGTGTAATCGGTGTGGAGGCCGGCGCGGCGACCGTGACCAGCCACCGCGCCGATGAGCACCGCGTCGATCTCGAGCGGGTCGATCTTCCACTTCCACCATTCGCCGCGTGTCCGCCCGACCCCATAGGCGCCGTCGCGGCGCTTGAGCATCACCCCCTCGACGCCCCGCTCGCGCGCGGTCGCGCGGGCACGAGCCACAGCAGCCCAGTCGGCAGGGGCCAGGAGCGGCGAGAGGAGGAAAGGTGTTCCTTCGGGTACCGGTGTCTGGACGGGCTGATCCGCGGATCGCGGCTCGAGCCCCGGCCACCCTTCGGCGGCAGCGAGCGCCTCCAAGCGCTGCCGCCGGGTGGCGAGTGGCTCGCCACGAAGATCGACGCCCCCGCTTTCGAGGAGATCGTAGGCGAGGAAGGCGACCGGAAGCGCGGCGATGTCGCGGCGCGTGGGGGCCTTGCGATGGAGCCGTTTCGAGAGCTGATCGAAGCCGAGTTGGCGGCCCCCGCGGATGACCAACAGCTCGCCATCGAGGACAGTGCCATCGGGAAGGCACTCCGCGGCGGCGACCACCTCGGGGAACCGCTCGCCGACGAGCTCCTCGCCGCGTGTCCAGAGCGCCGTCTCTCCACCGCGGCGGACGAGCTGCGCCCGCGCGCCATCCCACTTCCATTCGACCTGCCAGCCCGCCACGTCGCCGAGCCCTGCCGGGGGCTCGTCGAGCGGCGCGGCAAGGAAGAAGGGATAGGGGCGGCGCGACGTGGCGGCGGCGGTGGGATCGAGAAGCTCGAGGTAATCCTCCGCCGTCTCGAGTCTCGCGGCGACGAGGCGCTCGAGCATCTCCGCCGGCTCGACGCCTGCCACGACGGCCAGCGCTCGCGCCACGAGCGTCCGCGACACGCCGAGGCGGAGGCCGCCGGTGAGGAACTTGTGCCACACGATCCGCTCCGCCGGTCCGAGGCCGCGCCACACCCCCTCGACCAGCGCCCGCTTCCGCCCTACGTCGGCCTCGGCGCGGACAGAATCGACCGTTCCGTGGAGGCAGTCGGCCAGTCCCCCCCACGCCCTGGCGGCTTCCGTCCCAGGCCCCGCCACCGGCTCCGGGAGGAGGAGCGCGAGCGTCTCGGCAAGATCGCCGACGTGGGCATAGCACTCCTCGACGAGCCAGTCGGGGATCCCCGCCGCCTCGGCCGCCCACGTTCGCAACAGCGCCGTCGACACCGCCCGCGTCTGGCGTCCCCCGGAGAGAATCCGAACGGCCACGGCGCCGTCCGCAGGGGAGATGTCGCGGAAGTAATCGACGAGGAGGGCCTCCTTCTCGGAGGTCTTCGTCGTCGCGTCGAGGCGCCAGGAGAGATCGGTGAACCGCTTCACGGCAGCTCGCCCCGCGGGGCGGAATCGAAGGTCGCCCCATCGTCGGAATCGCTCTTGTCGGATTCGCTCATGTCGGGCCCGGGCGCGTCGGATTCCGCCTCGGCCCCGACATTGTCGTCGCCACCGTCGCCGCTGTCGTCGCCACTGTCATCCCGGTCGGGCTGCTCGCCGGTGAACCGGGTGGCGAGGACATCGGCCTCGAGGCCGCGGCCGCGGAGGAAGCGGGCGAAGGCGTCGCTCGAGCCGTGGGTGACGAGGACGCGGCGGGCGCCGGTCGCCTCGACGGCAGAGACGAGCCCGGGGAAATCGGCATGATCGGAGAGGACGAATCCCGTCCCGAAGCCGCGGCGTCGGCGGATGCCCCGGACGGTCATCCATCCCGAGGCCTGGGCCACTGCCACCTCGCCGAAGACGCGGAGCCACCCGCTTCCGGCCACCGACGGCGGCGCGATCACCAGCGCCCGCCCCTGGCCGACGCGCTTGGCCCGCGGCGGCACGGCGTCGATCGGCGGGAGGCGGATGCCGCTGTCGCGATAGGCGCGGACGAGCTTCATGACGGCGCCGTGGCCGTGGATCGGGCCGATCGACGGATCGACCATCGCCGCCAGGCGCTGCGCTTTGCCGAGGGCATAGGCGAGGAGCACGCTCGTCTTCCCCTCCGCCTGATTCGCGCGCCACCAGGCATCGATCTCGGTGGCTATTGTTTCCGGCGCCGGCCAGCGGTAGATCGGCAGACCGAACGTCGACTCGGTGATGAAGACATCGCAGCGCACCGGCTCGAAGGGGGCGCAAGTCGGGTCGGGGGCGGTCTTGTAATCGCCACTGACGACCCACACCTGCCCGCCATGCTCGACGCGGACCTGCGCCGACCCGAGGACATGGCCGGCGGGATGGAGCGAGACCTTCACCCCGTTGAACGTCGTCGACTCGCCGTAGCGGAGCGTGTCGATCGGCACGGTACCGCCGAGGCGGCTCCGCATCACGAGTTTGCCGGGGGAGGCGCAGAGATAGCGATCACACCCCGACCGAGCATGATCGGCGTGAGCGTGCGTGATGACGGCGCGGGGCACCGACCGCCAGGGGTCGATCCAGAAGCCGCCGGCCGGGCAGTAGAGCCCGGCCTCGGTCACCTCGAGAAGGTCCGTCATCCGCGCCCGCCTCCCGCGTCAGCGAGCGAAACCGCTCCTGTGGCAGAAGCCTAACAGCGCCGGGGGCCGGCGCTGCCGCGCTGCAGACCGTCAGCGGTAGGCCTGATTGCCGACGGCAGGGAAGCGGTAGCCCCCCATGCCGAGCGGGGCGTAGGTCGGCCAGTCGCCGGGGCGGACTCCCGGCTGGGTGCCGTAGACGGGCCAGGTAGGGGTGCGAGGGAGCGTCGGCGGGACGAAGTATTTCGGCCGCTGTCGGAGGCCGGTGGCGTAGGGGGAGCGACCGGGAAGGAAGGGGGCCTGTCGCTGTGGCTCGCCATGCCCCATCGACTTGGACCGGCCGACACCGCGTGGCTCGCCCAAGGCGGTCCGCGGCATCATCCCCCCCTCCATCGCACGCTCATCGGCACGCACGACGACGATCGACGCCACGAACCAGAGGAGCGAACCGATCAGGATCCGCAACGCCCTGGCATTGTCGCTGGGATCGGCCAAAAGGCTGACGAGCTGACGGACAGGGGCGGTGGACATCGGCGACTCCGGGACACAACACAGAGAATGCTCGTGGCATCGACCGGCTCGCGCGTCCCGCTTCGGAGAAACCTCCCACGCACCGGAGATACCGGTTTGTCGGGATGGTGCGGAGAGGACTGTTGTAGGTTTGCCGGGGCCGGTTGCCAGGCTTCGGGGTTCCGGCTGCGAGTTCAGAACCGATGACTCGGCGAGGGGTTGCCCGTACCCCGGGAGCCGGGCTTGACGGCAAGCGGAGCCATGGATGGCGAAGCGCAGGCGGCATGCAGCGAGCGAAGGCCACGGAGGGCCGTAGCGAGCGTCCGGCGACGGGGTGCGGACAACCCCGAAGCCTGCCGCAGCGGCCGCGAAGCCCTTCCGCGCTCGCCCGCGAAAGGCCCTTACTTCGAGCCGCTCCCTGCCCAGCGGACCTTGACCGGCATCTCGAACACCTTCTCGAACAGATCGGTGCGCCGTTCGGCGCCCCACAGGTCGACCTGCGGATCCTGATCGGCCACCGCTTCGAGCGTCACGCTCCCATCGTCGACGCTCACCGTCACGTCGCGTACCTGCTGCGACCGGCTCCGGTCGAGGCCCCCCGCCAAGCGGAGGACGGCCGCCATGCCGTGGACGCGGCGCTGGTCGGCGGGAGTGAGGCGAAGGAGGTTTTCGTGCTTCTTCTTCGGATGCGCGCCGCGGTGGTAGCGGGCGACGTTGGCGATCAATTCCAGATCGTGGGCCCGGATCCCGGGGAGCCGGCTGTTGCGGATGAGGTGGTAGCTGTGCTTGTGGTGGTTGTCGTAGTTGATGACGTAGCCGACGTCTTGGAGCCTGGCGGCACATTCGAGGAGCGGCCGGTCGCCCGGATCGAGGCCGAGCGGCTCGGCGAGTTGCTCCCAGATCCGGCCGGCCAGCGACGCGACGGCCCGACCGTGCTCGACCTCGCCCGAACAGGCCGACGCCAGCCGTTCGATCGCGGCATCGCGGAGGGAAGCGTTGTCGACCGGCGTGCCATTGGCCCCGAGCACATCCTCGAGCATCTCGCGCACGAGCCCGTCGCGGACGCCGCGCGTGTGGACAACGAGCGTGTTGACCCGGAAGCGTTTGAGGAGCCCGTCGATGATCGCCAGGCCGGCGATGATGATGTCGGCCCGGTCGGGGGCCATGCCGGGGAGGGCACGCCGCGCCCGCACCGGCAGCTTCCTCAGCCGGTCGAGGAGATGGCGGACCTCGGCGTGCGAGACGCGATAGCCGGGGACGGGGAGATCGCTCTCCCCCTTCGAGGCCATCACCAATTCAGCAACGGTCGTGAACGTGCCACCGGAGCCGACGAGAAAGTGGGGGGCGAACATCGGCCGCGACGTCTTCTTCTTGAGCGTCGTCGCCACCTCCTCCTCGAGGGCGAGGAACTTGGCGGGATCGGGGGGATCGCCGCTGCCGAAGCGCTCGGTCAGGCGGACGGCGCCAAGCGTCGTCGGATAGATC
>JBIIQL010000171.1:0-6991 GCA_044342095.1 Pirellulales bacterium | reverse complement strand
ACGACCGACCCGACCGCGAACTCACTATCCCCCTTGTCGGTGATCCGCAGGCTTTCGGCGATCTGCTTGTTGGCCTGCTGGAACTCGAACTTGTCCATGACGCTGCCAGGGAGAAGAGTCGTGTCGCCGACCGACTCGATCTTCACCTTCCGCAGCATCTGTGAAACGATGATCTCGATGTGCTTGTCGTCGATGTCGACGCGCTGGCTGCGATAGACGTTTTGGATCTCGCGAACGAGATACTGCTGCACGGCATCCTCGCCCGAGATGCGAAGGATGTCATGGGGAACGAGCGGGCCGTCAACGAGCGCCTCACCTTCCTTGACCTCGTCGCCGGTGTGCACCCGCATGTGCTTGCCCTGACTGACGAGATGCTCCTCTTCGCGTCCCGAATCATTGCGGACGACGATGGTCCGCTTGCCGCGGCGCTTCTCCCCCTTCACCTCCACGCGACCGCTGATCTCGGCCATGATCGCGGGATCCTTCGGCTTGCGGGCTTCGAAGATCTCGGTCACACGCGGCAGACCACCGGTGATGTCCTGGGTTCCGGACGCTTCGCGGGGCGTCTTGGCAAGGATGTGGCCCGCCTTGACGACCTCCCCTTCGTTGACCTCGATGTAGGCCTTTTCGGGGAGGTAGTAGAAGCCGAGCGTCTTGCCGTCGTCGTCGAGCAGGGCGATCTGCGGCTGGTAGACGCCCTTGTGCTCCATGATCATTCGACGAACGTGGCCGCTGGGGTCCTTCTCGATGCGAACCGTCTCGCCCTCGATGACGTCCTCGTAGCGAACCTTGCCGGAGACTTCCGAGAGAATCGGGATCGAGTGCGGATCCCATTGCACGAGCACGGTGCCCGGCTTGACCTCGTCCCCCTCCTTGACCTTGAGAATGGCACCGGCCGGAACGTCGATCTTCTCGAGGTCGTTCCCCTTGGCGTCGCTGATCGTGATCTCGCCGTTGCGGGCGAGAACGACCTGCTGGCCGTTCTCGTCAGGCACGCTGCGGAGCCGGGCGAATCGCACCGTTCCGGCACGCTTCGTCTTGCTCTGGTTCTCCTCGAGGGCGCGCTGGCCGACGCCACCGATGTGGAACGTACGCATCGTCAACTGCGTACCAGGCTCGCCGATGCTCTGGGCGGCGATGATGCCGACGGCCATCCCTTCCTCGACGAGTGACCCGGTCGAAAGGTCCATGCCGTAGCAAAGGCGGCAGACGCCGAGCGGAGCCTCGCAGGTCAGCGGGCTGCGGACCTGCACCTTCTCGAGCCCGAGTTCCTCGATCTGCTGGGCGATCTTGGGCGTAATCAGATCGTCCTCGCGGACGATCACGTCTCCGCTGATCGGGTTGGCGATGTCGGCCCGGCTGACACGGCCGCGGAGGCTGTCGGCAAGCCGCACCTCCACCTTCTCACCGCGGTAGATGACCCCCTTTTGCACCCCCTGGGGCGTGCCGCAATCGTGCATCGTGACGACGACGTTTTGGGCGACGTCGGCCAGTTTGCGGGTGAGGTAGCCCGAGTCAGCCGTCTTGAGGGCCGTATCGGCCAGGCCCTTGCGGGCACCGTGCGTCGAGCTGAAGTACTCGAGGACGGTCAGCCCTTCGCGGAAGTTCGCCTTGATCGGCGTTTCGATGATCTTCCCCGACGGCTTGGCCATCAGGCCACGCATCCCGGCGAGCTGGCGAATCTGCTCGACACCACCTCGGGCACCGGAGTGGGCCATGAGGTAGATCGGGTTGACGTAGCCGTCGCGCCGCGACTCGCTGGCCGTGTCCTTCTCAAGGGCGGCCATCATCCCCTTGGTGATCTCCTCGCGGGCGTGGGTCCAGGCGTCGAGCACCGAGTTGTAACGCTCGCCGTCGGTGATCACACCCTTCTGATAACGCTTGAGGATCTTGAAAACTTCCTTCTCGGCATCCCCGATGATCTTCGACTTGTCGGTCGGGGTGATGAGGTCGTCGGTGGCGAACGACAGGCCGCTCTTCGTGCTCCACTTGAAGCCGGTGCGGTTCATGTCGTCGAGAAGGTCGATCGTCCGGCGCCGTCCGAGGGCCTGGTAGCAGTCGGAGATCACGCGGGCTAACTCGCTCGACCGCATCGGGATGTTGTAGAAGAGCATCCCTTCGGGGAGGACCGAATTGAAGAGCACGCGGCCGGCGGTCGTCTCGATGATCGCGCCAGGCTTCGACTGCGCCATGTCCTCCATCTTGAGGCGACGCTTCGGCGGGAGCTTGACCCGGATCTTGGCGTGGGTGTCGACCTTGCCGAGCGAGTGGGCCAGTTCCACCTCCTCGACATTCTTGAACACCATCCCCTCCCCCTTGCGGCCCGGGAGTTGCATGGTGAGGTAGTAGCAACCCATCACCACGTCCTGCGACGGGCTGATGATCGGCGCTCCGTTGGCGGGGCTGAAGATGTTGTTCGTCGACAGCATCAGGGTGTGAGCCTCGACTTGGGCCTCGATCGAGAGCGGCAGGTGGACGGCCATCTGATCACCGTCGAAGTCGGCGTTGAAGCCCTTGCACACCAGCGGATGGAGCTTGATGGCGTTCCCCTCGACGAGGATCGGCTCGAATGCCTGGATGCCCATGCGGTGGAGCGTCGGAGCGCGATTGAGGAGCACCGGGTGATTGCGGATCACCTCTTCGAGGATGTCCCACACCTCGGCGTCCTTGCGCTCGAGCATCTTCTTGGCGCTCTTGATCGTGTCGGCATGGCCGAGTTCCTTGAGCCGGCGGATGATGAACGGCTGGTAGAGCTCGAGCGCGATCTTCTTGGGGAGGCCGCACTGGTGGAGCCGGAGCGTCGGGCCGACGACGATCACGCTCCGCGCCGAGTAATCGACACGCTTGCCGAGAAGGTTCTCGCGGAAGCGTCCCTGCTTCCCCTTGATCATGTCGGTGAGGCTCTTGAGCGGACGGTTGCTCGAAGCGAGCACGGGCCGCTTGCAGCGGTTGTTGTCGAACAGGGCATCGACGGACTGCTGCAGCATCCGCTTCTCGTTGCGGATGATGACCTCGGGGGCGTTGAGATCGACGAGCTTCTTGAGACGGTTGTTGCGGTTGATGATCCGGCGGTAGAGGTCGTTGAGATCGCTCGTGGCGAAATTGCCGGAGTCGAGCATCACGAGCGGACGGAGATCCGGGGGAATGACCGGGATGACGTCGAGAACCATCCACTCGGGCTTGTTCTCGCTATCACGGATCGCCTCGACGATCTTGAGGCGGTTGACGAGATCCTTTTTCTTCTGCTTCGAGCCGGTCGTGTGGAGCTCCTCGCGGAGTTCCTTGGAAAGGCTGACGAGGTCGAGCCCGAGGAGCAGTTTGCGTACCGCCTCGGCCCCCATTTCGGCATCGAATCCGGTGTCGCCGTAGGTGCCACGGGCCTCGCGGTATTCCTCCTCGGTGAGGAGTTGCTGCCGCTTCAGCGGCGTGTCCTTGGGATCGAGGACGACGTAATCCTGGAAGTAGATCACCTTCTCCAGGCTCGACGTCTTCATGTCGAGGAGGGCGCCGAGACGGCTCGGCATCGCCTTGAAAAACCAGATGTGGACGACCGGCGCGGCCAGTTCGATGTGGCCCATGCGCTTGCGGCGGACGCGGCTGTGGGTGACCTTCACACCGCAGCGATCGCAAATCATCCCCTTGTACTTCATCCCACGGTACTTGCCGCAGGAGCACTCCCAGTCCTTTTCAGGTCCGAAGATCTTCTCGCACATCAGGCCGTCCTTCTCGGGACGGTAGGTGCGGTAGTTGATCGTCTCGGGCTTCTTCACCTCGCCGAACGACCAGCTCTTGATGTCGTGGGGCCGCGCCAGGCTGATCTTCACGGCGGAATAGTCGTTGACGCGATCGTAGGTGGATTCACCGATGCTCACGAGACGTCTCCTTGGAAGAACCCGGATGGGCTGTTGTGGCTGGCGTAGCGGTCGCCGGGATCGGATGCGGTGGGATAAGGACGGAAGCCGGTGGGTGACGCGAACGCATCACCCACCGGGGGCAGCAGATTGACAGGACGGGTCAGAGCCGACGCTTCTCGAGCGACATGTTGAGGGCCAGACCACGGATCTCGTTGGTGAGCACGTCGAAGCTTGCCGGAGTGCCGGCTTCGAGGGTGTTCTCCCCCTTCACCATGCTCTCGTAGATCTTCGTGCGCCCCTCGACGTCGTCGCTCTTGACGGTGAGGAGTTCCTGGAGGATGTAGGCCGCGCCGTAGGCCTCGAGCGCCCACACTTCCATCTCTCCGAACCGCTGACCGCCGAACCGAGCCTTGCCGCCCAGTGGTTGCTGGGTGATGAGGGAGTACGGTCCGGTGGAGCGGGCGTGCACCTTGTCGTCGACGAGGTGGTGGAGCTTGAGCATGTAGATGTAGCCGACCGTCGTTTCCTGCTCGAGCTTCTCGCCCGTGCGGCCGTCGAAGAGTTGGGCCTTGCCGTGCCGCGGAAGATTTGCCTCTTCGAGAACGGCGTTGATTTCCTCCTCGCTCGCCCCGTCGAACACCGGCGTGATCGCCTGGAAGCCGAGCACCTTCCCGGCCCACCCGAGGTGGGTCTCGAGGATCTGCCCGACGTTCATGCGGCTCGGCACGCCGAGCGGGTTGAGAAGGATCTGCACCGGCGTCCCGTCGGCCAGGAACGGCATGTCTTCCTTGGGGAGAATCTTGGCGATAACCCCCTTGTTGCCGTGGCGGCCGGCCATCTTGTCGCCGACGCTGATGGCACGCTTCGCGGCGACGTAGACCTTGACCATTTGGAGGACGCCAGGGCGGAGCTCGTCGCCCCGCTTCATGCTGTTGAGGCGTCGTTCACGCGAGTCGATGGCATCCTCGACCGCGGGCCACATCGCCTTGTGGATCTTCTCCACCTCGGGCTTGGCCTTCGGCGAACGGAGATCGAGTTCCTCGATGCGGAAGGCAGCGGCCCGTTCGGCCACCACCTTGTGCTCCTGGTCACGGACGAGCGGGCTACCGTCGGCGGCCGTCAGTGGCTTGCCGATCGCCTTGCCCATCTCTTCGACCATGGAACTGAAGGCCTCGGCAACGCGGGCATTGCCCTCGTTCTCGACCTCCTTGAGCTGCTTTTCGAACTCGCGACGCTCGTCTTCCGAGAGGCTCATGCGACGCGAGAACTTCTCGGTGGCGATGACGATACCCTCGACGCCCGACGGAACCTCGAGCGAGTCGTTCTTCACGTCCTCGCCGGCACGACCGAAGATCGCGTGGAGGAGTTTTTCTTCGGGGGTCAGCTCGGTCTTGCTCTTCGGCGAGACCTTGCCAACGAGGATGTCGCCCGGACGGACAAAGGTGCCGATCTTGACGATGCCCCCCTCGTCGAGGTTGTGAAGGGCACGTTCACCGACGTTGGGGATGTCGCGAGTGAACTCTTCGCGGCCGAGCTTCGTGTCACGGATCTCGATGTCGTATTCCTCGATGTGGATCGAGGTGTAGACGTCGTCCTCCACCAGTTCTTCGCTGATGATGATCGCGTCCTCGAAGTTGAATCCGTCCCACGCCATGAATCCGACGAGGACGTTCCGCCCGAGGGCCAGCTCCCCCTTGTAGATCGCGGCGCCGTCGGCGAGCACCTCTCCCTTCTCGACCTTCTGGCCGAGTTGGATAATCGGCTTTTGGTTCTGGCAGGTCCGTTCATTGAGGCCGACGTACTTCCGCAGGCGGTAGATGTCGGGGGCGACCGCCCCGCCCGGCGAAACCTCGATCCGCTCGGCGTCACAGTACGTGACCGTGCCCTTGCGGGCCGCGCGGACGATGAGGCCCGAGTTGGCCGCGACGTCCCGCTCCATACCGGTCGCCACGACGGGCGGCTCGGTGACCAGAAGAGGCACTGCCTGCCGCTGCATGTTGGAACCCATGAGCGCGCGGTTGGCGTCGTCGTGCTCGAGGAACGGGATCAGCCCCGCCGACACGCCGACCATCTGGCTTGGCGCGACGTCGATGTAGCCGACTTCATCGGCGCGAACGAGGACGAAGTCGCCGCGGTTACGGGCGATGATGTTGTCCCCTTCGATCTTGCCGTCGACCACCGGCGCGTCAGCCGGGGCCAGCGTCGCCTCGTGCTCTTCGTCGGCCCGCAGCCAGACGACGTCGTCGGTGAGGCGGCACTTCGAGACCTTGCGGTAGGGCGTGACCAAGAAACCGTAGGAATCGACGCCGGAGTAGATCGCCAAGCTCGAGATGAGACCGATGTTCGTCCCTTCCGGCGTTTCGATCGGGCAGATTCGTCCGTAGTGGGAAATATGGACGTCGCGAACCTCGAAGCCGGCCCGCTTGCGGTTCAAACCTCCGGGGCCGAGCGCCGAGAGACGACGCTCGTGGGTGAGCATCGAGAGCGGGTTGGTCTGATCGACGACCTGCGACAACTCGCCGCGGCCGAAGAAGTATTCGATGGCCGCGGAGATGCTCTTGGGGTTGATGAGCGAGCGCGGCGTCATCTCCGTGACGTCCTTGAGGCTCATCCGCTCCTGAACGGTGCGGCGCAGCTTGAGGAAGCCCTTGCGGAGCTCGTCGCTGGCAAGTTCGTCGATCGTCCGCAGGCGACGGTTGCCGAGGTGGTCGATGTCGTCCACCTCGACCTCGTTCTCTCCCTCGGAGAGGCGGAGCATGTATTTGATCGCGGCGATCAGGTCGTCGGGGCGGAGCGTCATCTCCGTTTCGGGGACCGACAACCCGAGCTTGCGATTGATGCGGAAGCGGCCCACGCGACCGAGTCGGTAGCGGTTGGTGTCCTTGAACTTCTCGTCGAACAACGCCCGTGCCTTGTCGAGGGCCGGGGGATTGCCCGGCCGAAGCCGCTGGTAGATGCGGACGAGGGCGTCCTGATGGCTGGGGGAAACACCGGTGCGGCGCTTCGATTCGTCGGCATCCTCGCGGAGGCTGTTCATGATGAGGGGCACCTTTTGCTCCTCCATCACCTCCACCGCTGGCAGGCCTGACGTGCAGATCAGTTCGGCCTGATCGTGCGAGATCTTGCAGCCGGCCTCA
>JBIIQL010000170.1:0-7002 GCA_044342095.1 Pirellulales bacterium | reverse complement strand
GCGACGAACTTCCGTCGCGCCGCGCCCACGGTCCGCACGCTTCCCCAACTTTTCCGTGACGGGGGCTTTCACGCGTCGGCGCTCGGCAAGATCTTCCATGTCGGCCACGGCAATCACGACGACGAGGCCAGCTGGGACGAGCCGCTCTTCCGGGGCAAGACCGTGCAATACCAGCTCCCCGAGAACCGGGGGCCGAGCCGCGAGGAAGCCCGCTTCGAGGGACGGTCTCCCGAAAAACTCCCGCGCGGCAGTGCCACCGAGAGCGCAAGAGTCGACGACGAAGCCTACGACGACGGCAGGATCGCCGCCGAGGCCGTGAGGCGAATCCGGGCGGCGGCGGCCACGCCCGGAAAGCCGTTCTTCCTCGCGGTGGGGTTCCTCCGCCCGCATCTCCCGTTCGTCGCCCCGAAGCGGTACTGGGACCTCCACGATCCCGACGCGCTGCCTCGCCCGGAGACGACCCAGGCCCCGATCGGTGCGCCCCCGTACGCGTCCTCCGACTGGGGTGAACTTCGTCAATACAAGGATGCCCCCGACAAGGGGCCCGTCGACGAGGCCCTGGCGCGGCGTCTCGTCCATGGCTACTACGCCGCCGCGAGCTTCATGGATGCGCAGGTGGGCAAACTCCTCGACGCTCTCGATGACACCGGACTCGCCGACGACACGATCGTGGTCCTGTGGGGCGATCACGGCTGGCATCTCGGCGACCACGGTCTGTGGTGCAAGCACACCAACTACGAGCAGGCGACCCGGATCCCGCTGATCGTTTCCGCCCCCGGCATGCGCCGGGGCGAGACGACCGCGGCGCTCGTGGAGAGCGTCGACGTCCTCCCCACGCTTCTCGATCTCACCGGCCTGCCATCCGTCTCCGGACGCGACGGTCAAAGCTTCGCCCGCTCCCTCGCCGATCCCTCGGCTCCGGCTCGCGATCACTGCATCCAGGTCTATCCGCGCGGAAAACGACTCGGTCGCGCGATTCGCACCGCTGACCTGCGGCTGTGCGAGTGGAGAGAGTTTGGGGCCGCCCCCGACCAGGCCGAGATCGAGCTTTACGACATGAACGACGATCCCGGGGAGACGAGAAACGTCGCCACGGAGCGCCAGGAGGACGTCGCCCGACTGCGGGCCCTCCTTGCCCAGCACCCCGAGCCGCGTCCGCCGCTGGTCGGGCCAGCGGCGGATCGCTCCCCGAAGCGGGTGTCGCGCGGCGCCGCTCGGTAGATCCCGGTCGCTGGAGCCTCTGCCGCAGGGCCCGCCGGGGGCTCTTTTACTCGAGCACGATCGCCACTGGCATCGAGTCGCCGAAGGTCTCGAAGTCGCGGAAGCTCCACACCACCTTCTTCTCCGGCGTGACCTCGATGATCTGCGGGTTCTCCGGGCCGGCATGGCAATTCACGAACCGGGTGTTGCCGTTGGGGAGCCGCCACACCTGCGTCACCCAGGCCAGCGTGATCCCGGGGAGATCGTTCTGCTCGACCCGCCAGACGATCTCCTTCGCCGGCGTGACCTCGAGCACCGAGTGGCCATTGCCCGTGCCGATGAGCGTGTTGCCGTTGGCGAGCCGCACGGCCGAATAAAGTTGATCGCCGAAGGCCTCGGGGCCATGCCCCGGCTTCTCCTCCTTCCCGAACAGCGGGACGTCGTACTCCCACACCACCCTCCCGTCGCGATCGTATTCGCGGACGACGCCGTCGCGCTCGTGGGCGACGAGGATCGTTCCGGCGGCGGTGCTTCTGGCGTTGCGCGTGTCGGAATGGACGGCCGGGTTGTTGACGACCAGCTTGGTCGACTTCCGCACCTTGCCGTCGCGCGTCACTTCGACGATCCGCGCCGGCCCCGATTCGACGACCATCGTCGCGCCGTCGGGGAGCCGCTCGAAAGCGTGGACCTCGACCGGCTTGCCGGCGTTGTCGCCCCCCGCGGCGTCGTATTCCCACACCGGCTTGCCGTCACGATCGAGCTCGAGGACCCGCGTCCAGCCGTCTTGGATGAGGAGGTGGCCATCGGGAAGGAGATGGAGATCGTGGATCGCGCCGTTGGCCCGCTTCCATTCCACCTTCCCGTCAGGGGCGATGGACGCGAGCGTTCGCCGCGAGTCGTCGGCGGCGATCACGCGCCGCGGCGGGCCGGTCTGTTCGGCGACTGCCGTGCCGCACCACGCTGCCGCCAGCGCGAGCATGAGGAGCACCGCGCGGGCCATGCCCGCCGGCGACCAGCCCGACTGCGGCTGGGGGTGAACGCGCGCGGAATGCCCGGCGCCGGCGGCGAGCACTTCATCCCGCGCAAGCGTCACGTTTGGCCCCGGGACATGATCGATCGCGAGCGAAAACGTGACCTCCCCGCGCGGGGGAAGCGTCACCACGCGCCCCTGCGATTCCTCGAACGAGCGCGGATTGGGGAAGTTGGTCGCCGGCTCGAGGCCGGTGACATAGCCATCGGCTTCCCCTCCTTGCTGCTTCCAAAGGGCGAAGCAGGGAAGCGTCCGCGAATCCCAGGAGAGCCGGGCGGCCTGTTTGCCACCGGCGGCGACCAAGAGCGCGGCGGCGGTGCCGTCGCCGCGGGGGTGGATCCGAGCGTAGTGGCAATCCTCGGGACGGCCGGGCCGCGGGGCGTCGTAGCGATTCCAGGTGGCGATGTCGGCCGCCGCCACCTCGTCGCGCGGCACGATCTCGTCGATCGGCGCGACGACCTCGGCCCCCGCGCCGAGCAGCGGAGGACCGAAGTTGACGTGGTAGAGCATCTGCATCGAGGTGGGACGGTCGGAGAGGTTCGTGACGGTGTCGGTCCAGGCGACGCCGTGGCGTTCGACGGAGAGCGTCAGATTCATCGTCATGCGCAGGGCGTGGAAGTGGAAGCGGGTCTCGTCGACGGTCCCGCGGGCGGTGAGGGTGCCGGCCCGTTCGTCGAGGATCACCTCGAGCGACCGGGCAGGAAGATTGGCGACCCGGCCGTGGAGGGCGTAGCGGAGACGCCCCTCCGGCGTGAAGTCGGGGGCGCCGTTGCTCACCAAGCCGCAACGAGCGACGAGCTCGTCGAAGCCGTCGAGCCATCCGAGGCCGGAGGGCTCCGAAAGCGGGACGAACCCCGGATGCACCGGCCCGCGCACCGGCGACTGCCAGCCCCACTCCGTCCCGGCGGCGTTCACCTTCCAGATCCCCAGCCCCCGGTCGGGAAGGAGCCACAGCCGCGTCTTTCCCGCGACGAGCTCCACCATCCGCACCCCCTCGGCGAGCCCGCCGACGAGCGTCCGGCAGCGGACGGCAAGCGGCCCCGCAGAAACGTCAATTTCAGCGGGCGCCCGCGGGGCCATCCCGGTCCGTTCGTGCGCCTCGATGATCGACACCGTTCGCGGCCCGGACATGAAATCGGCTCCCTGATGCGGTAATCTCTTCAATCCGGAGCCGTGGCTTCCGTCTTGGCCCTGCAGACCGGGTCGGGCGCCCGGAAATCTAGCAGATTCCGAAGCCAACTCGGACGAGCATTTCCGGCTTCCGTGCCAGGCCACCACCCCTCACCCAGGATCACCATGCTCCCCGATCAGCAGCCGATGGCCGTCGTGCTCGCCGCCGGCAAGGGGACGCGGATGGGGAGCGACCTCCCGAAGGTCGTTCACGAGGCCGCCGGGCGGCCGCTGGTCCGCTGGGTCGTCGACGCCCTCCGCGAGGCGGGGATCGGCGAGATCATCGTCGTCGTCGGCCATCGGGCCGAGCTGGTCGAGGCCTCCCTCGCCGACGTTCCAGGGCTCTCCTTCGCTCTCCAACGCCAGCAGCGCGGCACCGGCGACGCCGTCGCGGCCGCGGCCGCCGAGATCGAGGCCCGGCTCGCCGGCCATCGTCGCCGCCCGGTGGTGATCGTCTGCGGCGATTCGCCGATGCTCCGCCCCGAGAGCGTCCGCGGCCTGCTGACACGGTTCGCGGAATCCGGCGCCTCGAGTCTCGTCGGCACGGCCGTGACCGCCGACCCACAGGGCCTGGGGCGGATCGTCCGCGATCAGGCGGGGCGATTTCTCCGCATCGTCGAGCAGAAGGATGCCACGCCGGAAGAACGGGCGATCCGCGAGGTGAACATGAGCACCTACGTGTTTGCCGCCGGGGATCTCCTCGAGGGGCTTTCCCGGCTCGACAACTCCAACGCCTCCGGCGAGTACTACCTCACCGATTGCCCCGGGATTCTCCTTGGCGACGGTCGCCTCGTGGAGGCGATTGCCTGCCTCGATCCGAGCGAAACCCTCTCGGTCAACACGCCCGAGCAGCTCGCCGAGGTGGCAGAAGCACTGCGGCGACGCGGCGGCGACGTCCCGTCTTGAACATCCCGCCCCGCGGCCAGACGATGCCGGCCGGCCGATGCCCATTCCCTTTTCCAGGCTCCGATCACGATGAATGACCTCAAGATCTTCAGCGGCCCGGCAAACATCCCGCTGACGCAGGACATCTGCCGCTACCTCAACCTCCCCATGGGAAAGATCTCCATGGGACGGTTCCCCGACGGCGAGATCTCCTGCAAGATCGACGAGGACGTTCGGGGACGGGACGTGTTCATCGTCCAGCCGACCTGCCCGCCCGTGAATGACCACCTCATGGAGCTGCTGGTCATGATCGACAGCTTCAAGCGGGCCAGCGCCTTCCGGCTCACGGCGGTCATCCCCTACTTCGGCTACGCCCGCCAGGATCGGAAGGATTCGGGCCGGGTGCCGATCACCGCCAAGCTCGTGGCCAACCTGATCACCCGAGCCGGCGCCGACCGCGTTCTGGCGATGGATCTCCACGCCCCGCAGATCCAGGGATTCTTCGATTGCCCGGTCGATCACCTCTACGCGGCTCCGGTGCTCAGCAACCATGTCCTTTCGATGGGTCTGCCGAAGGAGGACATCGTCGTCGTGAGCGCGGACGAAGGGAGCATCAAGCGGGCCAGCGGCCATGCCTCACGGCTCGGAGCCCCGCTGGCGATCGTCGACAAGCGTCGACTCAGCGCCGACACGACCCGGAGTACGAACATCATCGGCGCCAGCGTCGAGGGGAAGATCGCCCTCATGTTCGACGACATGATCAGTACGGCGGGCTCGATCTGCTCGGCCGCGGAAGCCGTGCAGAAGCACGGGGCCGGCGCCATCTACGCCGCTGCCACCCACGGCCTCTTGGTCGGCCCGGCGATCGAACGCCTCCGGGCCGCGCCGTTCGCCGGGATCATCGTCACCGACTCGATCCCTCTTTCCCCGGGGAAGCAGCTCCCCTCGATCACGGTCCTCTCGGTGGCGAGCCTCCTCGGTCAGGCCATCAAGCGGATCCACCGCAACGAGTCGGTGAGCATGATGTTCCAGTAGGCCCTGCCGTGGCCCTCGGGCTCCGGAGGATCGCCAGCCCGCAGGCACCGCGTATCCCGCGGGCAACGCCCGGCCGGGGGTGACACGGCCGCGGCAGCATCAAAACGCGAATCGACGCCTGTTTCCCGAGGCCCAGCGGCGATTTGGTGGGAAACAGGCGTGTTTCACGGTTCGGCTTGCGGATTCCAGCCCAGATGTCACAATGAGTGGCTTGCCGAAAGGAGCAGATATGAGCGATTCTCTCGAAGTCGTTGCCCGCCCCACCACAGGTTCCCGCGAGTCCCGCCGACTCCGTCGCCAGGGGTTCGTCCCCGCCGTTTTGTACGGGCACGGGGAGAAGTGTGTCGATCTCGCAGCCCGGCGGGAGGCGCTCGAAGCGGTCATCCGCCACGGCGGCCGCATCGTCGAACTCAAAGGCGCGGTGAAGACCAGCGCGTTGCTGCGCGATCTTCAGTGGGACACGTACGGCGTCCAACCGCTCCACGTTGACTTTGTGCGAGTCGACAAGTCCGAACGCATCAAGGTTCGTGTTCCCCTCGATCTCCGCGGCGACGCCCCCGGGCACCGTGCCGGCGGCACGGTCACCATGGTGCTCCATGAGATCGAGATCGAGTGCACACCCGACACGATCCCCGAAAAGATCCATGTGCACGTCGGCAAACTCGACGTCGGCGGCATGATCAAGGTCCATGACATCGAACTCCCCGCCGGGGCGAAGGCTGTCACCGACGGCGACGAAACCGCCGTCAGTTGCACGGTCACGATCCACAAGACCGACGAAGCGGCTCCGGCTGGAGCTGCCGAGCCGGAAATCATCGGCCGCAAGGCCGGCGAGGAGGGGGAAGCCGCTGCCGGAGAAGGCTGATGCGTTCGGAGGTTGTCGGAGCGGTTGGTGCGGATGGCTGTGGCTCACAGCTTCCAGCCCTTGATACCGCTCGACGTACGCTTCGGAACGTCGGGTGGCCGGGATGGTGGAGTGTTGGCCTGATGCGTGGCTTCATCAGGGCTGGCTCGGGCTTCTTTCCCGACGGCAGATCGGTTTCGCGTGGCACCGCGGTGCAGCCATGAAACTGGTGGCCGGGCTGGGAAATCCGGGACGGGCCTACGACGGAACGCGTCACAACATCGGGTTTGACGTCCTCGAGGTTCTCGCCAAGCGGGCGGGGGAGCCCGGTCGACGGGCCCGATTCCAGGGAGAGTTCGCCCAGACGACGATCCGTGGCTGCCCAGTGCTCCTGCTCTGGCCGCTGACGTGGATGAACCTCAGCGGGGCGAGCGTTCTGGCTGCCAAAGACTTTTACAAAATAGACAACACCGACATCCTGGTCCTCTGCGACGACTTCCAACTCCCCACCGACACGGTTCGGCTCCGGGGAAGTGGCTCGAGCGGCGGGCAAAAAGGGCTTTCCGACATTCTTGCCAGGCTTGGCTCCAATGCCGTGCCGAGGTTGAGGGTTGGGGTTGGGCCGCTGCCGCCTGGCTGGGCATCGGCCGACTTCGTGCTTGGGAAGTTCACGAAGGAGGAGCGGCCGACGGTCGCAGCGCTCGTCGAACGGGCTGCGGACGCCGTGGAAGAATGGGTCGGTGCGGGGATCGAATCCGCGATGAACAGATTCAATTGAGAACCTGACTGACCGCCCCCGCTATTTCCCGCTTGGGGTTGTGTTCCGCCGCCGCGCCGC
>JBIIQL010000169.1:0-7023 GCA_044342095.1 Pirellulales bacterium | reverse complement strand
CATCGGGGCCGTGACGCCGCAGACGATCCCCCGAGCGAAGCGGGTCGTCTATCTGTTCCAGTCGGGGGGGCCATCCCACCTCGAGCTCCTCGACCACAAGCCCCGGCTGCGGGAGTTTCACGGACAGGAGCTTCCCGACTCGATCCGGCAGGGGCAGCGGCTCACCGGGATGACGAGCGGACAGACGAGTTTCCCGGTCATCGCCCCGAAGTTCGGCTTCGTCCAGGCTGGCAGCAATGGCACATGGATCAGCGAACTGCTCCCCCATACCGCCAAGCAGATCGACCGGATCTGTCTCGTCCGTTCGATGCACACCGAGGCGATCAACCACGACCCGGCGATCACCTTCATCCAGACCGGATCGCAGCAGCCCGGCCGGCCATCGCTGGGGGCGTGGCTGTCCTACGGCCTGGGGAGCGAGTCGGAGAATCTCCCGGCGTTCGTCGTCCTCATCTCGCACGGGAGCGGTAAGGATGCCAATCAGGGGCTCCTCGAGCGCCTCTGGGGGGCCGGTTTCCTGCCGTCGAGCCATCAGGGGGTGAAGCTCCGCAGCGCCGGCGATCCGGTCCTTTTCCTCTCCGATCCGCCCGGTATCGATCGGGGATTGCGACGGACGATGCTCGATGGGCTCTCGGCGCTCAACGACCGGCAGCGGCTGGAAACCGGCGATCCCGAAATCGCGACGCGGGTCGCGCAGTACGAGATGGCGTTCCGGATGCAGGCGTCGGTCCCGGAACTCACCGATCTGTCGGCGGAGTCGTCAAAGACGTTTGAAGATTACGGCGAAGCGGCTCGCCGGCCGGGTACGTTCGCTGCCAACTGTCTCCTCGCCCGCCGGCTGCTCGAGCGGGGGGTGCGCTGCGTGCAGCTTTACCACCGCGGCTGGGACCAGCACGGTGGCCTGCCGACGAACATTCCCAAGCAGGCCCGGGACATCGATCAGCCCCAGGCAGCGCTCCTGGCGGACCTCCAGGCCCGGGGAATGCTCGACGACACGCTCGTCGTCTGGGGAGGGGAGTTCGGGCGGACGGTCTACGGCCAGGGGGGGCTGCAGGACGACTACGGTCGCGATCACCACGGACGGTGTTATTCCGTCTGGATGGCCGGTGGGGGGATCCGGCCCGGCATCGTCCACGGGGAGACCGACGACTACGGCTACAACATCGTCCGCGATCCGGTTCACGTCCACGACCTCAACGCCACGCTCCTCCACTGCCTCGGATACGACCATAAGCGGCTCACCTACCGCTTTCAGGGGCGCGACTACCGGCTGACCGACGTCGAGGGGAACGTGGTGAAGGAGATCGTCGTCTGATCCGAGGGAGGAGCCGTGTCGCGGCCGCGGATTTCCTTCCGGTCTAATCTTGACTTTGCTCACAAATCACGAACAATTCGCCACGGGGGAATTTTCGAATCCGGGGAGGCGCCGCCATGTTGGCAAGCCGTCCGATGTGGCTGTCGCGGGGTGGAGTGACGAGGCTGGCCCCGCAGGCCAAGCCCGGATTCACGCTCGTTGAATTGCTCGTGGTGATCGCGATCATCGGCGGGCTCATTGGCCTTCTCTTGCCCGCCGTTCAGGCCGCCCGTGAGGCTGGCCGACGCACCCGCTGTGCCAATTCCCTCAAGCAGATCGCCACCGGCCTCCACAGCTTCATGACCGCGAAGGGGAGGTTTCCCGCCGGCTATCTGGCGACGACCACATCGCCGCAGCGTGATCCGACCACCCATGACGGCCCTCCGGGGACCGGCTGGGGGCTGGCGATCGCCGCGTTCATGGAGGAGTCGGCCCTCGCCGATGCCTACAACTCAATCCAAGGGGTCGCCGGGGCCGAGAATGCCTCCATCGTCAGCCGCCCGATCGCCACCTTTCTCTGCGCCTCCTCGACCGGGCCGCGGACGCCGTTTGCCGTGGCAGGCTCCGACGGCACGCCGCTCGCCTCGGGAGTGATGCTCGGCCGCAGCGACTATGTCGCCAACGCCGGTCAGGCCGACGTCTGGAACTTGAATCCCGGCCGGGATGAATGGAACGGCCTTGCCAATGGGCCGCTCTACCGCAACTCGACGGTCCGCCCTGGCGATGTGTTGGATGGCCTTTCCCAGACGGTGTTCATCGGTGAGCACTCCCAGGCTCTGTCGCAAAAGTCGTGGGCCGGTGTGGTGGCGGGGGGATGGAGTCAGGTCGACCGGGCGCTGAGCACGGCGTCGGCCGGACCTGGGGCCACGTTCGTCCTCTCCCATTCCGGTCCGACATCCGGGGGCCCGGTCCATACCCCCAACGATCCGGGGGGACACTGCGACCAGATGTTCTCCCAACATCCCACCGGTAGCAACGTGGCCTACGGCGATGGCGGAGTGCGGTTCGTCGTTGCCGACGTCGATCCGACGACCTGGGCCGCGACCTGCACGATCGCCGGCGGGGAAAAGGTCTCCCAGTCACCGCAGTGAGCCCCGACGACTGATCCCCGTCCCCTGCCTTGGGGGGCTATACTGCGTCCGTACGACGGCGGGCATGGGTGCCCTCCCCGGAGCCGGAGCCCTCCCATGCTCGAGATTCTCGGTCGGCCAGGCCCGATGTCGCGGCGGCTCGGCCGGCGCGCCATGCTGCAGGTCGGAGGGGCCGGTCTTCTGGGAGTGTCGCTCGAGAAGGTGCTTGCCGCCGAGTCGCTGGCGACAGGCCCGAAACCCCGGGCGAAGTCGGTGATCTTCCTGTTCCTCTTCGGCGGCCCGAGCCAGTACGAAACCTTCGACATGAAGCCGGACGCGCCGGCCGACATCCGCGGGCCGATGAGCCCGATCGGCTGTCGTACGCCGGGATTGCGGATCAGCGAGCATCTCCCCAAGCTGGCCGAAATCTCCGACCGCTACTGCGTCATCCGTTCGATGACGCATGACTTCAACGACCACAGCGGCGGGGCTCATTACATCCAGACGGGCAAACGCTGGCAGATCCCCGTCGGCGGCGGATTCAGTGCCACGGCGCAGGATTGGCCCTCGATCGGCTCGGTGGTGGAGCACCTCGAGCAACGGCGCTCCCGGGGCGTTCCCCGCGAACTCCCGGCGTATGCCGTCGTACCCAACCGGCTCGGCCGCCTCCAGGAGAACGGCCAGTATGTTCGTCCGGGTGAGTATGGCGGGTGGCTGGGATCGTCGGTCAACCCACTCACCACGCGGATCGACCGGAGGGATCCCGCCGACAACCCCTACTGGCGCGATTGCACCGACGATGAACTCCGCTGCCGCATCGAGGGGCTCGATCCGGTGTCTGCCGACGACATCGCCAGGATCCGTCGCCGGGCCACGCTCCTCGAATCATTCGACGCCCAGCGGCGGATCATCGACGGCCAGCGATCGCTCGAGATCGATCGGACCCGGGAGCGGGCCCTCGGCCTCGTGACGAGCTCGCGGACCCGTGAGGCCCTCGATCTCGAGCAGGAGCCAGCGGCGCTTCGGGACAGCTACGGCCGTCATCTCTTCGGGCAGGCCTGTCTGATGGCGCGGCGCCTCGTCGAGGCGGGCACGCGCTTTGTGACGGTGCACTACGACTGCTGCGACGGCTACAGCTGGGATTCGCACGTTCATTCCAACGACGTCCGCCGCTCGCTCCTCCCCACGTTCGATGCCGCGCTGTCGGGTTTGCTCGTCGATCTCGAACGACGTGGTCTGCTCGACGAGACGCTCGTCGTGGCCCTCGGCGAAATGGGGCGGACCGCGAAACCGACGAAGGACTGGGGACGCAACCACTGGAGCACGCTCTTCCCGGCGGTGATCGCGGGGGCGGGCGTCCGCGGCGGCATGACTTGGGGCGCCTCCGACAAGAACGGTGAATATCCCACCGAGCACCCAACCTCGCCAGAGGATCTCGCGGCGACGATCTACAAGACGCTCGGCATCGATCCCGACACCGTCCTCACGATGCCCGACGGCCGGCCAGTACCGCTCTCGACCGGGCGGCCGATCGACGGGATCTTCGGCTGACAGTGAGGGCTCGTAGCGAGGGCGCAGCAGCGATCGGGGGCCGACGGGTGGGTAGGGCCCGGGCTTTTTCAAGCCTGGCCTGTCCCCCAGGTTTGCGTTGAGGATGACCGATCGATGCCCGATTGGACCTACCGCCCGATCTTCCGCCCCCTCCTCTTCCGTCTTCCGACGAGGCTCGGACGAGATCTTGCCCTCGCTGCCATCGGCGGGGTGGCGCGGATGCCCGGTGGACGTCATCTCATCGAGTTCATGGGGCACATGCGCCAGGCCAGGCCGCTGCGGTCGCGGCTCGCCGACACTCACCTCGACGGGCCGGTTGGATTGGCGCCGGGGATCGATCCCGGGCTGATCGGCCTGGCCGGCCTGAGTCGGCTCGGATTCGGGTTTGTAGCGGTCGGGCCGGTGACGCTCGATCCCGTGGCGGAGGTGGAGAGCGTTCGTGACGACCGGACGGAGTCGATCAGGCTCGCGCCCACCGACACCAATCCCGGGTTGGCCGCCACGCTCTCGACCCTCGATCGGTTGCCGAAGCCCCGCCCTGCGATCATCGTGCATCTCTCAGCAAGAGCTCTCGGAGAAGAGAGGCGGGCGGTGGTGCGGGGCGTACGACGCCATGCGGCGGCGATCGCGTTTCCGCTGGTGTCGGACGACGGCGATGCGTGGCAGCAGCGGGTGAGGGAGGTCGTCGCCGAGGCAGAGGGGATCCCTGTGCTGATCGTCGTGGCGGCCGACAGTCCCACTGGGATGGCCTCCAGGTGTGTGGAGGCGATGGCGGCCGGTGCGTGCGGGGCGATCGTCGGTCGCGTGGAGCGGGAAGCGACTGCCTGGATGGGGAGCATGTTGCTCGAATCGGCCGAGGCGTGGACGCGCCTCCTCCGCCGCGTCCTGGGAGATTCCGCCACCGTGATTGCCGCGGCGGGGATCCACGCGCCGGGCGACGCTGAAAGGCTCGTCGTGGCCGGCGCCGATCTCGTGGCGATCGACAGCGGCCTGGTCTTCTCCGGCCCAGGCCTCGCGAAGCGCTGCAACGAATGTCTTCTCGCCCGACGTCTGCGGGCCGCCGCGGTGGAGCAGGGAGCGGATGTCGAGGCCGAGCCGATTCTCCGTGAGGCATGGCCATGGACGCTCATGCTCGGCATCAGCCTCCTTGTCGGCGGCATCATGGCACTCGTGATCGCCTGCACGCGGGTCGTGATGCCCTACGATGAGGTCATGTCGGGGCTCACGCGGGCCCGGATTGCCGGCATCGCCCCGAGGCTTCTCCCCTTCATGACCCACGACCGGGTGTCGCTCGCCGGAGCGATGCTCGGCGTCGGCATCCTGTTCACCGGCCTCGCCTGGTGGGGGGTGCGCCGTGGGCACCACTGGGCTCTGCTCGCCGTGACCGTGCCGGCCTCGGTCGGATTCCTCTCCTTCTTCTCATTCCTCGGATTCGGCTACTTCGATCCGCTCCATGCCTTCGTGAGCGCGATTCTCTTCCAGTTCATGCTCTTGGCGATGGTGGGGCGAGAGAGTCCGCTGCGGTGCGACGTCAGGGAAGACAGGCACAACGACTCCGACTGGCTCCGCGCCCAGTGGGGGCAGCTCGGATTCGTGGTTCACGGCGCGACGCTGCTCGTGGCCGGGATCGTGATCTCACTGATCGGGATGACGACCGTCTTCGTCCGTGAGGATCTGGCCTACCTCGAGCTCTGCGCCGCGGATCTCAACGCCGTGCCCGGGCTCGTGCCGCTGATCGCACACGACCGCGGCACGTTCGGAGGGATGCTGATGGTGGCCGGGCTGACGATGCTGCTGGCGTCGCTGTGGGGATTCAGGCGGGGCGCGTCCTGGTTGTGGTGGACGATGCTTGCGGCCGGCACCGTCGGCTACGCGATCGCAATCGCGATCCATCATGCCGTCGGGTACGTCGACCTGCGGCACCTCGCCCCGGCCTGGGGAGGGCTAGCCACGATCTGGCTCGCCGCTCTGGCTAGCCGCGGCTATCTCTGCGACCGCGGGGCAGATTTGGCAAAGGGACAGTCGGTTCAGTGACCGCGGGCTGAACGGCCGCAGTGGCTCACCACTTGAGGCCGAACTTCGCCCCGTCCCCCTGGCGGCCGAGGCCCCCCTTGAGCGGTGCGTTCGACTTTTTCACCGGCGGAAGCGGGGCCTCTTCGACCTCCGGTTCCTCCGGCTCGGCAGCCGGGCCACCCTTGCCAGCCGGCGGCGCCGGCGGCGTGGCGAGGGCCTTGATCGAGAGCGAGATTCGCTGCTCGTCGGGATCGCAGGAGAGTACCTTGCACTCCACCGCTTCCCCTTCGCGGACGACGCTCGACACGCTCTGGACATGCCGATGGGCAAGTTCCGAGACATGAACCAGGCCTTCCACGCCCGGCTCGAGCCGCACGAAGGCGCCGAACTGGGCGATGCGGCTCACCGTTCCCCGAACGGCGGCGCCGACGTGGTATTTCTCGGCGGCGTTCTTCCAGGGGCTCTCGACCGTGTCACGGATCGAGAGACCGATCTTGCCGGTCTGGCGGTCGACGTTCTTCACCGCGACGCGCACCTTTTGACCGACTTCGAGGACTTCGGTCGGTGTCTTCACCCGGTCCCACGACATCTGGCTGACATGGACGAGGCCGTCGACGCCGTTCCCGACATCGACGAAAGCACCGAAATCGCGGACGGAGCGGACGATGCCGTCGAGGAGATCACCGATCTCGAGCGTCTCGAGCATCTTCGTGCGGGCGTCGGCCGCCTGACGCTCGAGGACGGCGCGGCGCGAGAGGACCAGCCGACGTGCGGCCGGCACGATCTCGGTGACGAGGGCTTCGACGGTCTGGCCGACGAGTTCCTCGAGGTTTTCAACCCGCCAGTTGCTCACGAGGCTTGCCGGCATGAAGCCCCGGAGCCCGGCGACGTCGCACTCGACGCCCCCCTTGTTCGCGGCGGTGACCTTCGCGGCGACGATCATCCCGGCTTCGAGTTGCGACCAGTCTTCGACGGCGATCGCCCGGTTGGCCGGTGCCACGTCGTAGAGGCCATCCTCCTCGTTGAAGGTGCCGA
>JBIIQL010000005.1:0-22312 GCA_044342095.1 Pirellulales bacterium | reverse complement strand
TGATGACGGTGGCGAGCACGATCGCCACCACCTCGAAGGAGGTGAAGGCGAGGTCCATCGGCTGGCCGAGGAAGATGCCGGCGAAGACGAGGAGCGGGGCGACGAGGAGAACGATCTGGATCGTCGAGCCGACCGTCGCGGAGAGGACGAGCGACGGCTTCCCCTGCCTGGCGAAACGGGCACTGGCGAGGATCTCGCCGAGACTGCCGATCCCTCCGAGGAACACGATGCCGCTGAAGGTGTCGGAGAGGCCGAGGCTCCGCGCCGCCGGCACGAGCGCCTCCGAGAGGGCCTCGCTGACCAGCGCCAAGGCCGTCGCCGACACCCCGAGCACGGCGAGGCTTCGCCAGGAGGAACGTTGGGGGGCGTCGTCGTGGTGCTGCTCCGCCGCGAGGAGTCCCGTGTCGTTCCCCGGAGCGAGCAACGTGACGGCGAGATTGACGACGTACATGCCGAGGAGCACGACCGACATCTCGAGCGACAATCCCCGCGTCCCCTCCGGAGCCCCGAGCGTGAACGCGGCGGGGACGATGAAGCAGAAAGCGCAGATCATGAGCATCGAGGCGCTGACGTTGAGACGGCGACGGTCGATCCGCTGCTCGCCGTGCCGCAGGCCTCCGGCCAGGAGCGCCACGCCGAGGCTGACGAGGAGATTGGCGAGGATGGCACCGGTGAGCGAGGCCTTGACGACGCCGCTCAAGCCGTTGGAGAGCGCCACCACGCCGATGATCAATTCCGGCAGGTTGTTGAGGGTCGAATTGACGAGCCCTCCGGCCACCGGTCCCTGCCTGGCGGCGAGATGCTCGGTGGCGTCTCCGATCAGCCCGACCAGCGGCACGATCGCCGCCAGGGCCGCGATGGAGACAGCGATCGGCGGCGCCTCGACCCAAGCCAGGCCGACTGCCAGGGGAACGGCCGCCAAGAACCACCGGGTTGTCATTCGTTGCTCCCGCCCCGGGCACGCCGGGATTCCGCCGGGGGTTCGCGAATCGGCCCGGCGGGGCCATGATGGTCCTCCCCGTCGCGGGAGGCAAGCCAGCGCCCCATCAGACGCAACCCCGGCGATCTCCGGCCGTTCAACCCCGGCCCCCCGCCCCGAAGGTTCTCCTCCGCGACGATTCCCCCGTCCCCGCCCGCTGATCTTCCCCGATCCCCGATGCCTCTGCAGGGCCCCCCGATGCCATCCTGGTTTACCGATGCCTTTCCGAGTGACGCGGAGCTCCGCTGGGTGAGCATCGTCACGCGCCTCCTCGCCGCGCTCGTCCTCGGTAGCCTCGTGTCGATGATCTATTCGACGACGAGGCGTCGCCATGCCGCGACGGCCACCGACCTCTCGCAGACGCTCCTCCTCCTGGCGGTCGTGATCGCCATGATCACCCTGGCGATCGGCGACAGCACCGCGCGGGCCTTCAGTCTCGTCGGGGCCTTGGCGATCGTCCGCTTCCGGAGCGTCGTCGAAGACCCCCGCGACACGGCCTTCGTGATCCTCGCCGTGGCTGTCGGCCTCGCCGTGGGCGCCGGATTCATCCTCGTGCCGCTGATCGGACTACCGATCGCGGCCGTCATCGCCTGGGCTTTCGCGAAGAACGTCCTCGAGGCACCGATCTCCACGCCGTCCTGCCGCGTATCGGTGCGGACGAACCCCGACGCACCCATCGGTCCGATCCGGCAGGTTCTTTCGACGCACCTCGACGCCCTGCGTCCGCGGCGGATCGAGACGGTAAAGAAAGGCACGCTCGTCGAACTCGTCTTCGCCGGGCGGCTGAAACGCGACGGCGATGGCCACGCGCTCGTGCGGTCGCTCCAGGCCTGCCCCGGGGTCGCCGACGTGGAAGTGGTGTTTGCGGAGCCGACCGCGGCTTGAACCGACCTCGATGATCACTCGGGACGGAACGGCTTTCCGGCCCGGAAAAGATCGCGATGTGACCGGATTTCGGCGGCGAGTTGGTCCGCCCCCCCCTGCTCCGCCAGGACGATGGCACGATCCGCCGCGGCAGCGGCCGCCGAATAATCACCGCCGGCCGCCAGCGCTGTCGCCAACGTGTCGAGGAACGCCGGATCACCGTTATCGGTCGCCGCACAGGCCTTCCGCGCGAGATCGACCGCCTCGGCGACGTCGTCCCCGGCGCTCGCGTCGCTGGTCTCCCCCGGATGGCAGGCGAGAAGAAAAGCCAAGGCGTTGATCGCCTCGACATTCGCGGGGTCGATCGCCAAGGCATCGCGGTAGCGGGCCCGAGCCTCCCGTTGTCGACCGAGTTGAGAGAGGGCCAGCCCCCAGTCGATGCGAATCTTCGCGTCGCGCGGCCGTCTGGCCGCGCCGGTGGAGAAGAAGGTCTCGGCCCGTGCCATGTCGCCGCCGAGAGCTGCCGCCGCGCCGGCCAATCCGAAGAGATTGTCCGCTCCCCCCTGATCGATGGCGATCTGGTAGGCGCGGACCGCCTCGGCGTACCTTTCCAGTGCGGTGTAGATCACGCCGAGACCGACCCAGGCCGGCGTGGCCGCCGGGAAGAGTTCGACCGCACGCCTGGCCTCGACGAGTGCCTCGGCGTTCTTTCCTTCGTCGTGCAACACCTGAGCCATGCCGTCTCGGGCGACCCAGACATCGGCGACGGTGAGATTGTGGCTCCACAAAGCTCTCGGCGAGCGATGGATGGCGGCGTGGCGAAAGCTGAGGACGCCGAGGAGACCTAAGACCGCCACCGCCCCCCCGCGCCTCGCGCCTTCGGAAAGCCACCGCTCCCCCACCGTGCTCCACAGCGCCACGACGATCGTCACCGGTGCCACGAGCGCCGCATACTGCCAATGATCCGCCACCAAGGCGAACGACTTCATGTAGGTGACGGGGAGAAACCCGAGGATCGGCAACAGGGCAAGCACGTACACGGCAGCAGCCACGAAACCCGCCCGTCCCCAGCGCGATCTCCTCAAACCCCATAGCCCCACGAGCGACGCCACCAGGGCGAGCGTCGGCAGATACGCGGACGCTTGCGAGGTCTCGAGCGGCCAAACTCCGTACACCATCGCGAGCTTCGTCGGCCACAGATCCTTCCAGAGACAGAAGCCGACCGACCGGCCGGCCAGCGCTCCCCCCCGTGGCAGTGACGCGAGGATGGTGGCCAGCGGGCCTACCGACGGACCGGTCGCCTGCGCCATCTGATACCAGAGCGTCACGAGCCCGAGGATGAACGACGCCAGGAGGAAGGGGATGATGCGAAGGAGATCGACACGCGTCACCCGGCCGCGCTGCCACCACGTCAGCACCGGCAGGATCAGCGGTAACGTCACCAGCGACGTCTTCGCCAGGAGTGCCACGACGAACGATGCGAGCGACCATCCGTAGAAGCGCGGCTCCCCCGTCTCCTCGAACGACAGCCAGCCGAGCACCGACAGGCATCCAAACAGCATCGACAGCGTGTTCTTCCGCTCAGCGACCCACGCCACCGAGGCCACCGTCACCGGATGGATTCCCCACACCGCAGCCGCCAGCCACGCCCCCGGCACCCCGATCCGCACGAGGATCCGCCACACGAGGATCGCATTGACCGCGTGGAGGAGAATGTTCACGGCGCGGTAGCCGGGAGCCCAGTCGCCCCACAGCCGGTACTCCACCCAATAACTGGTGAGCGTCGCGGGAAAGTAGTCGGGGGAGGTGTTGTGGAACCAGATCCGCCACAGCCCGCTCACTTCGGTGACGAGGGGATTGGCCGTGATCAGGATGTCGTCATCCCAGAGCCATCCTCCGCCGAACGCGGGGAAGTAGGCCGCCACCACGAGGACCACAAGCCCCGCTGCGCGGGCTGCCACGGAGTCGAGGATCCCTCCGCGGCCGGTGCTCTGATCCCTCATGCGCCGACGATCTCCCGGAGCGCCTGCCCCCCGGAGACCACTTGGAGGGGGCGATCGAACGGGTCGCGGAACTCGTGATCGGGGGGGATGCCGAGAAGTTGGAAGATCGTGGCAGCGAGATCGGGGGGGCGGACGGGGCGATCGGTCGGCACCCCACCGCGCTCGTCGCTCGAGCCGATCACCCCTCCACCGGGCACGCCGCCGCCGGCGAGCGCCACCGAGAACACGCTCCCCCAATGGTCACGGCCGCCGGCGGGGTTGATCGTCGGCGTGCGACCGAACTCCCCCATCACGACGACGAGCGTCTCGTCGAGGAGGCCACGCTCGGCAAGATCGTCGAGGAGCGCGCTGTAGGCGGTGTCGAACTGCGGGCAGAGGACATTCTTGAGCCGGCCGGCGTTGTCTTGATGGGTGTCCCAGAGAGGATTGCCGGCCGCCGTGTCCCCGGGCTCGCGCGGCCAGTTGACCTGGACGAGCCGCACCCCGGCCTCGATCAGCCGTCGCCCGAGAAGCACGCTTTGCCCGAACTTCCCCCGGCCGTAACGATCGCGCGAGGCCGCCGGCTCGCGCTCGATCTCGAGCGCTTCCCGGGTGGCGCCGGCATGGAGGAGGTCGAAGGCTTCCTGCTGGAAGCGGTTCATGTCCGCGATCGCCGGGCTGCGGAGGCCACGGTGGAGCATCCGATCGACTTGGCCGAGGAGCGCGTGGCGATCGTCGAGGCGCAGCTCCGTCATCCCGGCCGCGGCCGTCAGTCCCTCGATCTCGATCCGCTCCTGCGACGGATCGCAGCGGAGGATGTGCGGATGCCAGGCCGCTCCCATGAAGCCACCGTTCTGCCCCGGCCACGGGATCGCCGGATTGTTGAAGATCGGCTCGGGGAGGATGACCGCATCGAGCGGCGAGCGCTCGGCCGCGCGGAGCGCGCCGACGGCGCCGGCAAGGCTCGGCCAATCCTGGGCGCTGGGGGGCACGCTCTCGGCCACGCTCGTCGGCTCGTGGCCGGTAAGCATGAAGGCGCCGCTCGTGGAATGGGAATGGATGCCGGTGGTCATCGAACGGATGACGCACATCCGATCGGCGCGGGCGGCCGAGAGCGGGAGAAGCTCGCTGAACTGGAGGCCCGGGACGCTCGTGGCGATCGGGAGGAACGGCCCGCGGATTTCGATCGGCGCCGCCGGCTTGGGATCGAACGTCTCGTGCTGCGGCGGGCCGCCGGAGAGGAAGATGATCAGGCAGGAGTTGGCCCGCGGGCGTCCGGCGAGTGCGGCGGCCCGGCCGGCACGGAGGCTCGGCAACCCGAGGCCGAGCGCCCCCAAGCCCCCGACACGGATCAGTTCCCGCCGGGAGAGGAGCCGCCTTGTGGTGTCTGGCCGAAGAACCGCCATCCTGCCCCCGCCGGTTTGGGCGTACCTGGAAGACCAGCCTGCATTCTATGCTGTTTTGATCGTGCCCCCAACGCGTGCCGCCCCGGTTCGGGGCCGCTTTCGCTTGGTCGAGCCCCGTCGTGAGTCCTCCCATGTCAGCCCGTCCCAGGTCCGCCGCCATGATTCCGGCACAACCTCCCCTGATCGTGGGCGTCGTCCGTGGCAAGCAGGAGGAATCGACCCATCAGGTCCACGCCGTCATCGCCCGCGACGACGGCAGCCTCGTCGCCTGGCACGGTGATCCGCAGCGAAAGACGTTCCCCCGTTCGGCCGTGAAGGCAATCCAGGCGCTCGCGCTTCTGGAGAGCGGCGCGGCGGATCGGTTCGGCTTCACGCCGGACGAACTGGCGCTCGCCTGCAGCTCCCACGCCGGCACACCGCTCCATGTGAAGACGGCGGGGAGCATGCTCGACAAGGTGGGGCTCGAGCCCGGCAGCCTCGAGTGCGGGGTCCACTGGCCGCTCGAGGAGGCAAGCGCCCGTGCCTTGGCGCGGTTGGGCGCCGAGCCCTCCCCGCTCCACAACAACTGCTCCGGTAAGCATGCCGGCTTCCTCGCCGTGGCCCGCCACCTCGGGCTCGGCACGACTGGCTACGTCGCCCCCGATCATCCGGTGCAACAACACGTCACGGCGACGCTCGCCGAGGTGTGTGGCGTTCCACTCTCGGCGGCCAACCGCGGGACTGACGGCTGCTCGATCCCGACCTACGCGATCCCTCTGGCAAACCTGGCGACGGGATTTGCCCGGATCGGCACCGGTGCGAACCTCTCCGCGGGGCGACACGCAGCCTGTCAGCGGCTGCGCCAGGCGGTGGCCGACAACCCGCTCTTGATCTCCGGCCCAGGGCGGTTTGACTCGCGCGTGACAGCGACCTGCGGCCCGCGGGTGTTTCTCAAGTCGGGGGCGGAGGGGGTGCTCTGCGCCGCGATCCCCCAAGCAGGCCTGGGGATCGCCCTCAAAACGGAGGATGGGGCGCTGCGGGGGAGCGAGGTGGCGATGGCGGAATTGCTTTTAAAAATGCTCCCTGCCCCGACGCCCGAGGAGCGAGCCCTCCTCGACGAACTCCGCCTGCCCCCCTTGAAAAACTGGCAGGGGAAGCAGGTCGGCTTTTTGGGGATGATCCTCACACGCGACCGCTGAAAGCCCGACGAAGCATCGCTTAAGCCGTTGGCAGCATTCCACTTCCGAACCATGCGGCAACTGGGATGCGTCCGTCTCTCGCAGGTGACCTAGAATTGGGTCTAGCTGCCCGTGGAAAAAGTCATCCATGACCTTTTTCCACTTGAGACACCCCCAAAAAAGCCGAGGTTTTTCGGGGGTGTCGGCCGCCGCATCCGGCGGCGGTCACTTTATCCACGGCCTGCTAGCGGATCGGCCTCGCGGTTCCCGCCCACCCACCATGCTCCACCTCGCTTGCCCCATCCGCCGTGCCCGTTTCTTCCGGACGGCGATGCTTCCATCGGCGGGGCTGTTGATCGCCCTCTCGACGGCTCTGCTCACCGGGGGGCAGGCTCTGGCCGCGATCGCCCCAGAACATGAAAAACTGTTCGAGGAGAAGGTGCGGCCGCTGCTGGTCGCCCGCTGCCAGGGCTGTCATGGCGAGAGGGTGGCCGAAGGGGGGCTGCGGCTCGACAACCTCCCGGCGGTGCTCAAGGGGGGCGACTCGGGGCCGATTCTCACCCCCGGTGACCCGACCGCGAGCAAGGTCTTGAAGGTGGTCCGCCGCGAGCTCGAACCGGCGATGCCCCCCGATGAACCACTCCCGGCTGACGAGGTGGCGATCCTCGAAGCCTGGATTGCGGCTGGCGCCCCCTGGAGCGGGCCGGGCAGCGAAGGCCCTGCCGCTGGTCAAGACGCGATCCCGGCCGACATGGAGGCGCGGCTCGTCTGGGCACGCGAGCGTCATTGGGCCTTCCAGCCGTTCGCCCGTCACCCCGCCCCCGAAACGCCCGCCGGGCTCGACCCCGCCCGGAGCCTCGAGTGGGGCGGGCTGCTCGACCGCTTCGTGACCGCGAAGATCGTTGCTGCGGGCCTCGAGCCCGCGCCCCAGGCCGATCCCCGGGCCCTCGTCCGTCGGTTGTGGTTCGATCTCACCGGCCTTCCTCCACCCGCCGACCGGGTCGATGCCTTTGCCGCGAATCCTTCGGAGGAGGCGTGGCGGGCCCTCGTCGAGGAATTGCTGGCGGCCCCTGAGCATGCCGAGCACTGGGCGCGTCACTGGCTCGATCTGGCCCGTTACGCCGACACGATGGGCTATGCCTTCGGCAACCAGGATCCCCGCTATCCCTTCGCCTGGACCTACCGCGATTGGGTTGTCGGGGCCCTCGCGTCCGACATGCCCTACGACCGCTTCGTGACGCTCCAACTCGCCGCCGATGCTCTCGAACTGCCGGCCCCGAAGGCCGATCTTGCCGCGCTCGGCTTTCTCACCGTCGGCCGCACGTTCCTCGGCAATCCCCACGACATCATCGACGACCGCATCGATCTGGTGACCCGCGGACTCCTCGGCCTGACGGTGGCCTGCGGCCGCTGCCACGACCACAAGTACGAGCCGGTCAGCACGGCCGACTACTACGGTCTCTACGGGATCTTCGCGTCGAGCCAGATCCCGGCCGAGTTGCCGGTCATCGGAACGGCCCCCCCCGGCCCGGAAGCCGACGCCTTCAACGCCAAGCTCGCGGAGCTCAAGGCGGCCGTGCCGGCCCACGAGGAAGCTGTCCGCCGGCGGGGAACGACCGCCGCGATCGCCCATGGCGCCGACTATCTCCTCGAGACAGCCCGCCCCACGCCGCGCAAGGCCGACAACCGCCCCCCGCGCCTCGCCGACGACTACGACATGCTTCAGGGGCTCCTCGATCGTGTCTCACAGGGAATCGGCAGCGCCGCACCGATCGATCCGGTCTTCGGACCCTGGGTGCAGCTCAAAGGGAAGAGCGACGAGGAGATCGGCCCGGCTGTCGCGGCGATGCTGGTCGCCTGGGGGGACAGGCCCGATCCGGCGGTCGTCAATCCGCTGGTCGCTGCCGAACTCCGCTCCCCCTCCCCGACGACGCTCCGTGGTGTGGCGGAAGCCTACGGGCGTCTCTTTGCCCGAGTGGCCCCCGACTGGGCCGGCGGCCCGGCTGCCAGTGGGGATGATCCGGCGGAGCTTGTCGCCCTCCGCACCGCGCTCGGCGCCGAAGGCACGCCCCTGGTCGTGCGGCCCGGCGAGGCGATGCAACTGGCCTCGATCGAGGAGGGGAACGAACACCGCCGCCGGAAGATGGAGATCACCAGGCACGAGGCGGAATCGGCGGGGGGGCCACCTCAGGCGATGGTGATGATCGATCGGGAGCAACTCTCCGACAGCCATGTCCTCATCCGCGGCAATCCCGGCCGCCCCGGCGAGCTCGTCGAACGACGCCTCCCCAAGCTCATCGGCGGTGCTCCCGCCTCACGGACCTCGAGCGGCCGCCTCGACCTCGCCCGCGGGATCGTCGATCCAAGCAACCCACTCACCGCCCGGATGATCGTTAACTGGGTCTGGGCGCACCACTTCGGCCGCGGGATCGTCGATCCGGTCGGAGACCTGGGGCTGCGTGGGGAGGCGCCGAGCCATCCGGAGCTTCTCGACGACCTGACGCGGCGCTTCGTCGACGATGGGCAGTGGAGCCTCCGCTGGCTCCACCGCGAGATCGTCACCAGCCGCACCTGGCGACGGTCGGCCGTGGCCTCGGCCGAGCAGTTGGCCGCCGATCCCGACAACCGGCTCCTCGCCCATGCCAACCGACGGCGTCTCGACTGGGAGGCGTGGCGCGACGGACTCATAGCGGCGGCCGGGGTTCTCGACACCCACGCGCGGGGCGGCCGCGGCGTGAACCCGCTCGCCCAAGACGCCATGCATCGCCGCACCCTCTACACACGGCTCGACCGCCAGGACGTGCCGGGCATCCTGCGGATTTTCGACGTCGCCAACCCCGATGCCGCGACTCACGAGCGGAGCCGGACGAGCGTCCCCCAGCAGTCGCTGGCCGCCCTCAACGCGCCGCTGGTCGTCGATGCCGCCCGCCAGGTCGCCGCCCGGTCGCTGCGCGAAGCGGGGGGCGGGGATGACGGGCGGATCGAGCGGCTGTGGCGGGCCTGCCTCTCCCGGTCACCCGATGCGGAGGAGCTCGCGGCAGCAAAGGGATTCCTCGCCACCGCCGGAACCACGACTCCCGACTTCGGCCCCTGGGAACAGCTCGCCCAGGCGGTGCTCGCCTCGGCCGAGTTTCAATTCACCGACTGACGTCCGGCAGCCTCGCTTTCCCCTCGGTCACCACGATGTCCATCCACCCCCGCTTCCCTGAGGCGTTCACCAGACGCGACGCCCTCCTCCGCACCGGGCTTGGGCTCGGCTGGCTCGGGGCCGCGAGCCTCCTCGAAAGCGAGGCGGCCGCCGCCAACTCAAGCGCCGCCCCGGCATCGTCACCGGAGCCGATCCACCGCTCACTCGCCCCCCGCCCCCCGCACTTCCCCGCGCGGGCCAGGGCCGTGATCCATCTGTTCGCCAACGGCGGCCCGAGCCACCTCGACACCTTCGATCGCAAAGTGGCGCTCGAGAAGTACGCCGGGCAGGAAGTCCCCGGCACGCTCCCCACCGAGCGCCGCACCGGCGCCGCCCTCCCCTCGCCGTTCGCGTTCCGGCGTCATGGCGAGAGTGGTCTCGAGATCAGCGATCTGTTCCCGTCGGTGGCCCGCCATGCCGACAGGCTCCTCGTCGTCCGCTCGATGCACGCCGATGTTCCCAACCATGAGCCGTCGCTGATGCTCATGAATTGCGGTGACAGCCGACTTGTCCGACCTGCCGCCGGGGCGTGGGTGACCTACGGCCTGGGAACGGAAAACCAGAATCTCCCCGGCTTCGTGGCGATGTGCCCGGGTGGCTATCCGATCAAGGGCACCGAGAACTGGCGCAACGCCTTCCTCCCCGGCGCTTATCAGGGAACCTACGTCGACACCGCCAAGCGGAAGGTGGAGGAACTCGTCGAGAATGTCCGCCACCCGTTCCTCGACCGCGATGCCCAGCGGCGGCAGTTCGATCTGACGACGGCGCTCGACCGCAAGCACCTCGCCACCCGCGCCCACGACCCACAGCTGGAGTCGCGATTGGCTTCGATGGAGCTGGCCTGGCGGATGCAGGCCGAAGCAGGGGAGGCCTTCGACGTCACCCGCGAGCCGCAGCATGTCCGCGATCGGTACGGCGACGACACGCAGGGGCGGCAAATGCTCATCGCCCGGAGGCTCGTCGAGCGCGGCGTGCGCTACGTGCAGGTGTGGCACGGCGAAGGACAGCCCTGGGACAGCCACGACGCGATCGGTAGAAACCACGCACGGCTGGCGAAGGAGTGCGATCAGGCGATCGGCGCGCTCCTTGACGACCTCGTGGCCTTGGGGCTCCTCGAAAGCACGCTCGTGCTCTGGGGGGGCGAGTTCGGGCGGACGCCGACGGTGGAGCTGCCCCAGCCTGGCACCGACATCAAGGAGATCTCAGGCCGCGATCACAACCACCACGGTTTCAGCGTCTGGATGGCCGGCGGTGGCGTGAAGGGGGGAACGGCCTATGGCGCCACCGACGAGCTCGGCTTCAAGGCGGTCGAGAAGCCGGTGCATGTCCACGATCTCCAAGCCACACTCCTCCATTGCCTCGGCCTCGATCACACGCGGCTCACTTTCCGCCATAGCGGCCGCGACTTCCGCCTCACCGACATCCACGGGCGGGTCATCGAGGATTGGCTGGCGTGACACCCAAGCGCCCCCCGCCCCGATCGGGAGCCCGTCCCGTGCGGCCCCCCGATCCCGCTCGGGGCCGCCGATTGCGGTGGCGGCCGTGGTGGTTTGCCGCGATGGCCCTCGTCGCAATCGGGACGGCCACCTTCGAGCGCTGCCGGGTGAGCGATGCCGTCGGCCGCCCCACGTGGACGGTGCGCGCGGTGCACGACGGCGACACGGTCACCTGCCGCGACACCGGAGGGGGGACGCACAAGATCCGTCTCCTCGGCATCGATGCCCCGGAAGCGACGCAGGCCTGGGGACGGGAGTCGTCCGCAGCGCTGTCGCGGAAGGTGGGTGGCCGCCGCGTGGCCGTCGTCTCCCGTGGATACGACCAGCACGGTCGCCTCCTCGGCACCCTCTGGATCGACGATCGTGACATCAACCGCGAGATGGTGGCGGAGGGGCACGCCTGGGTGTTCGGCCGGATCGCCCCCGATCCCGACCTCGTCGAGGCCGAGTCAGCCGCCCGACGCGAGCGGCGCGGGCTGTGGGCCGACAGCCATCCCGACGAACCCTCCCAATGGCGGGCGACTCACCCGCGGCAACCGTGATCGCGTCGTTTGCCATTGGAAAAAGCGATCCGCCATCCACCGGGAAGGCTGGGCCGAGGCCGTCCCACTTCCGCGCCACGCACGATTGGTTTAGGTTTCGGGCATGAGCAGCCGTCGCGAGGTCGTCGTCACCGGGGTGGGCGTGGTCAGTCCGATCGGGATCGGCGGCGACGCGTTCTGGGCGTCCCTCCTCGCCGGCCGGTCGGGGATCCGACCGATCTCCCGGTTCGATTCGAGCTCGCTCAGTGTCCCCTTCGGCGGCGAGGTCGGTGACTTCGACCCGAAGCTCTGGGTGAGGCCGCGGAAGAGCCTCAAGGTGATGAGCCGCGAAATCCAGTTCGGGTTCGCCGCCGCCGATCTGGCGATGACCGACGCGGGGATCGTGGCAGGTGGGATCGAGCCCGAGCGTTTCGGCGTCGTCGTCGGGGGGGACATGATCTACGCCGATCTCGAAGAGATGGAACGGACCTACAAGCGGGCCCTCGCGGGGGGAGCGTTCGACTTCTCGGTCTGGTCGGAGGCGATCCACGAGGATCTCCACCCGCTCTGGCTCCTCAAGCATCTCCCCAACATGACCGCCTCGCACATCGCCATCGCCCACGATGCGCGCGGCCCCAACAACACGATCGTCCTCGGTGACGTCTCCGGATTGCTGGCGATCGGCGAGGCGGCGAGCGTCATCCGCCGCGGCTGGGCCGACGTCATGCTCGCCGGCGGCAGCGGATGCCGGCTCCATCCGATGGCGCTGGTGGCCCGTGGCGATGCCCTCCTCTCCCATCGCCGCGACGACTGCACGCGGGCCAGCCGCCCCTTCGACCTCGATCGCGATGGCCTCGTCAACGGCGAGGGGGCGGGGATGTTCGTCCTCGAGTCACGCGACCACGCCCTCCGCCGCGGTGCCCGCATCCGCGGCCATTTCCTCTCGGCGTCGTCGCGCTGCGAGCCGGCCGTGGGAGGGGCGAAGCTCTCCGGTTCGGCCCTCCGGCTGGCGATCCGGGCGGCGATCGATCAGTCCGGCCTCGAGCCGGGCGACATCGGACACGTCAACGCCCACGGGGCCTCGACGATCGAGATGGACCGGGTCGAGGCGACGGCGATAGCCGCTGAACTCGGCGACATTCCGGTCACCGCCCCGAAGAGCGCTTTCGGCCACCTCGGGGCCGGCGGGGGCGCCGTGGAACTCGCCGCAAGCGTCCTCGGGCTCGGGGCAGGGCTCGTCCCGGCGACGCTCAACTACGACGCGCCAGACCCTGACTGCCCCGTCAACGTCGTTCACGACGAACCGCTCACCGATCGGCCCGCCACGGTCCTCGCCGTCAACCTCTGTTCTACCGGGCAGGCGGCAGCGGTGGTGATCGCCGCGGAGTGATCCGGGGAGGGGCCAGCGGTCACTTGCTCGATCGGATCGCCTGCTCAGCCGGCCCGAGCGGTGCGGCCGGATCTGCAGGATCGTCGGCTCACCAGGTCTGGTTGTAGCCGAGCGAGAAGCCCATCATGAACGACTGTCCGCCCGGATCGATCTGGTTGTAGCGCGTCTTGTTGAGGCTGAACTGCCGCGTCGCGGTGGCGACGCCCGCCACCCAGAGGATGTCGTAGCCGACCTGGACTGACGAATTGGGGGTCACGTTCCAGCCCGCCAGGCAGGTCAAGTCGCCGAGGAATCCGGGGCCGATCTGCTGACCGGCCATCTTCCAGATCTCGGTCCCCTCGGGGAACGGCAGCCGCGGATCACCGTCGGGCGGGAGGGGTGTTCCCTGTACCGGCACGGCGTTGGGCTGCTGATAGCCGTTGTTGCGGGCATTCATCTGCTGCTGGGTGCCGGCGAAGGAGATCGCCGGAGCGGCACGGCCACGGAGGCCCCAGTAGAAGAACTCGTTCTGGCTGATCAGCTCGCCGCCGAGGTTCAGGCCCCACAGCCAATTCTGCGTCTGGATCAGATAGTCGCCGCTGAACTTGTCGAGCGGCGTCGAGTAGGCACGGCTGCTGAAGGAGAAGGTCTCGTTGTAGTTGGCGAGCCTCGAGCCGACGATGATCGCCGGCAGCCAGCCACGCTCGGCGTGACGCGTCCATTCGCCGTTGGGCACCATCATCATCTTGTCGCGCCCGAGCCGCCGGTGGAGCTTGAAGTTGGCCTCGATGCTGTTGAAGTTCGAGGTGCTCGTGGTGAGATACTGCTGGGCGCCGGTGAAACCGGGCGTCGAATCGGAGAGGAGGGTGGCGAGGTAGCTTTGCGACTGTGGCGAGATGATGGCGTTCCAGGCATCGTCCTGATAGAAGGAGAAGCCGCCATAGTAGGTGAACTCGAGCGACCGGTCGCGGTCGAGGTAGTCGCGGCCGAGGTATTCGCCAAGCGTGATCCGGGCCCCCGGAGAGACGTTGTAGGGCAGTGAGTCGGTGGTAAAGACTCCCTTCTTCGACCTGAGGATGGCGAATTTCGGAATCGGGTCGAGCGCGAGGAGTTCGGAGTCGTAGCCGATCACCCTGCGGTAGTTGCGGCCGCGGTTGAGGAACACGAGCTCGGCCGAGCCGTAGTACTGCCCCGTGCCGAACCAGCCCCCCGAGCTCACCTCCTCCGGCATCTCGTCGACGAGAAGGCCGTCCATCGATGACGGCTCGGAGTTGACGATCGATTCGGAGAAGCCCTCCGGGAGCGGCTCGCCGACGACGCTGCTGAGCACGCCGTCGAGCGGATCGGCCCCGGGAGCCGGAGCCTCGTCGACCAGCCCGATCGCCGCGTCCGGCTCCGGAGCGAGGAGCCCCTCGCCCCCGAGCAGCAGCCCACCTTCGTCCGCCGGAGCGACAGTCGCCCCGGAGGGGGGCGCGGCCGCCGCAGGGCTGGCGACCAGGATCGACGTCACCACGGCAGCGAGCCCGAGGACGCGATGGAGGAAAGGAGGAAGGAAGTTGATCACCACTGACCCCTTGACCGAGGGTGATGGACCGGACAGTCGACCCTATCGGAATCTTTGATCGTCAGGGGAAGACTCCGCTCCGCAGGAAAAACCGGCAGAACTGATACCAACACCCCATCCCTCCTCTTTTTTCAGCCTCAGTCCCTCTCCAGCCGGGTGGCCCGCTGCGAGCCGGCCAACGGAGTGGCCCGGAGGAGTCGGCGGGGACTGGGAAGCCCGGGGGGAATCCGCAGGGCAGGCGGCGCGACCACGACAGTCGTTCCAACCACACTTCCCCCGGCAGGGCTGGAGCGAAGGCCGCCGACGGTTCGATCCTCCACGGACGGACGGCGTGCCCGGCACCCGTCATGGAGGTTTCCCATGGTTCCCAAACGCTCCCATCTCCTTCTCGCCGGGCTGCTCCTGTTCCTCGTCGGGGTGCAGTTCCGGATGGTGGAGTCGTTCACGCTCAGCGAGAAGTCGACCCGTCTCCTCGTCGCCCAACTCGGCGACAAGGGATTCCCCCAGCAACAGTCGCTCTTCGGTGGCAGCGCCCCGGCGCGGCCACGGACGATCCAGCCGCCGGCATGGCTCGGCTTGGCGCTGATGTCGGTCGGCTCGGTGATCACCCTCAAGAGCCTGTCGATGAAGGACTGACGCCTCCGTCAGCCGACGATGTCGCGGATCACGTGGCCGTGGACGTCGGTGAGCCGCATGTCGCGACCGCTGAAGCGGTAGGTCAGCCGGGTGTGATCGATGCCCAGCAGATGGAGCATCGTGGCGTGGAGATCGTGGATCTGGAACTTCTTCTCCACGACCCGGTAGCCATAGTCGTCGGTGGCCCCGACCGTCACGCCCCCCTTCACACCGCCGCCCGCCATCCACATCGAGAAGGCCTGGGGATTGTGATCGCGCCCGTCCCCCCCCTGGGCGAACGGCGTCCGGCCGAACTCTCCGCTCCAGACGACGAGCGTCGAATCGAGCATGCCGCGCTGACGGAGATCGCGAACGAGCGCCGCGATCGGTTGATCGACCGCGCGGGCGTTGGCGGCGTGTCCTTCGCGGAGATTGCCATGCTGATCCCAGCGGTCGCTGCCGACCGACGTGCAGGTCAATTCGACGAACCTCACCCCCCGCTCCACCATCCGCCGCGCGAGAAGACACTCGTTGGCGAAGATCCGCGTCGGTTCGTACTCGGAATCGCAACCGTAGTCGTGCTTGATCGCCTCGGTCTCGCCTGAGAGATCGAGGAGGTCGGGGACCGACGTCTGCATGCGGTAGGCGAGTTCCTGGTTGGCGATCGCGCTTTCGAGGGCGTCGGGGGCGACTCCCTCCCCGGCGAGTCGGACCGCGAACGAGCGGTCGAGCCCGCGGGCGAAGTCGAGCTTGGCGATCTGAGAATCCCCCGAACCGTCGCGGCGCGCGACGTTCGCCAGGCCCGTGGCCGTCGGCTTGAACACCGATCCCTGAAACGTGGCCGGGAGGAATCCGTTGGTGAAGTTGTCGAGCCCACCCGGCGGGATGAGGCCACCATTGACGACGATGTAGCCAGGGAGATCGTCGTTCTCGCTTCCCAGGCCATAGGTCGTCCACGCTCCCATGCTCGGCCGCCCCTGGAGCCCACTGCCAGTGTGGAGGAAGTAGTTCGCGTTGGTGTGCTCGGGGAACTCGCTGGTCATCGAACGGATCACCGCCAGCTCATCGGCCACCGACCCGATGTGGGGAAAGAGATCGCTCACCGGCAGGCCGCAGGCCCCGTACGGCTTGAACTTCCACGGGCTGGGGAGGATCGTGCCGACGTTGTTGAACTGCGTCTGGTCGACCTTGAACAGCTCGCGCGGATTCTTCCCGGCATCCTGCTCGAGGCGCGGCTTGGGGTCGAAACTGTCGACCTGCGACACGCCGCCATCCATGTAGAGGAAGATGACGTTCTTCGCCGTCGCGGGATGGTGGTTCACCGACGCCACGGAACCAGCCCGGGCCGCCTCGGCCTGGAGGAGGGCCGCCGCCGCCATCCCTCCGAAGCCACACGACGCCTGCGCGAGGAGAGCCCGGCGCGAAATCGGGGCAGGACGATAGCGGCGGCAGTGATGGCCGCGGCGGGCATTGCGGCTCTTGGTTTCGCTCATGGGACGAAGATGAACTCCTTGGCGTTGATGAGCGCATGAGCGAGGTCGGCCCAAGCCGCAGGCTGTCGCGGATCGGTCACGAAGTCACCCCCGTGGAGCGCCGTCTGGGCGACGAGGAATCCCCGCGCCCGGGCCAATTCGTCGGGTGACGGCGAACGGGCGAAGGCCTCGCGGTACATCCGCGCGATCCCCTCGTCGGCGGAGATCGAGGCCTCGGCGATGATCCGTCCGGCCCAGCGCGCCGACTGCTCGACGACGAACGGATCGTTCATCAGGGTCAGCGCCTGCGCCGGCACGTTCGTGACGTTTCGCCGACCCATCGCCTGGAACGGCACCGGCATGTCGAAGGCGACGGGGATCGCCGGGAGGAAGTTGCGACGGATCTTCGTGTAGATGCTGCGACGGCCATCGCCGTCGAGTGGCCCCGACCCCGGTTTGCCGCGCCCCTCGTGGAAGTCCGAGAGCGCCACTTCCACCGGTGGGCCTCCGACCTTCGGATCGAGCCGGCCCGAGACGGCGAGGATCTTGTCACGGACGGCCTCCCCCTCGAGCCGACGGAGCGGGAAGTGATGGAGGAGGAGATTCGTCGGATCGCGTTCCACGGCGCGGGGATCGGCCACCGACTGCATCCGCCAGGTGCTGCTGGTGACGATCTCCCGCACCAACCGCTTCATGCTCCACCCTTCCTCCCGGAAACGGATGGCGAGGGTGTCGAGGAGGGCGAGGGCGCCGGCATCGGCGTACGGCTCGCCGAGCTTGCCGAAATTGTCAGGGGTGGGGATGAGGCCACGCCCGAAGAGGTGGTGCCAGAAACGATTCACCGCCACGCGCGCCGTGAGGGGATTGGCCGGGTCGAGGACCCGGTCGGCGAGCTCCCGGCGCCCCGAAGACGCCGCCGGCCAGACCGGCTGGCCACCGCCGTCGACCGCCTCGAGGAACCGGCGCGGCACGATCGACGCGGGACGGGCGGCGGAGCCTTTGACGAGGACGGGATGATCGACGCCGTTGCCATCGAGGATCGCCGGGGCTATTCCCGAGGCGAGCTTGGCCGAGGCCGTGATCGTGGCGCGGGCCGCTTCCAACTCCCGGGCCTGGGCAATGAGCGCCGTGGCCGGGGTGCCATTCCAATCGATCGCCGGATCGGCGAGGAGGCGTTCGAGGACCGCGGCGAACTCGGCGGCTCGGGGGCCGGTGGAAAGCGTCCCGTCGCGCGCCGCGGCGAGGGCCTCGGTGACAAGCTCGCCGACAGCCGCGGCGATCGCCGCGTCGTCGGCCGCGTCGGCCGGCAGGCGCCGGGCTACGGCGGCAAGGAACGGGTCGGCCCGCTTCGGCTCGGTCGGGGAGGCGACGACTTCAGCGACGTCGGCTGCCCCGGCGACCGGGACGTACTCGACGTGGACCAGATGCCCCCGCTGCCAGTCGAGATCGCTCCCCAAATCCTGCCGGATCCACTTCCATTCCCCCTGGGTGTCGACCGTCTGGAGGGTGGAGCCGTAGAGCGGCCCGAGGAGGAGGATGTGGCTGTCGACGCAGGTGAAGATCTGGAGATGGCCGCGGACACGGTGCCAGACCGTTCCCCCTTCGATCCGCATCTTTGGCGTCCGCAGGACGCGCCCGGCCCGGTCAGCGCCGCCGAGGGCCCCGGCCTCACGTTCGCCGTTCGAGGTCAGCCCCGCCCACAGGCTGTCGAAGTGGGCGGACGTCGTCGGCTCGACGCGGAGCCTGGCCGGCGCCCCCTCGGCTGCCGCCGTCACGATCGCGTCCCCGGCCGGCCGGGGACGCAAGCCCCAGGCGAAGCCGTCGCCGATCAGCGCCGTGGCCCCCTCCGGACGGGCGTAGTCAGCGATCACGATCTCGCCTTCGGCACGCTCTCCCCCGCTCTTGAGCGCGAGGAGCGCGTCGCGGGGGGGGAGCGTCGCGGTGACGCGGGCGGTGAGCCGGGCGAGGTCGGCTGTCGTCGGGCTCTCGCCACTGGCGAGCGTGTCGGCCGCGGCGCGGCCGAGGCGGCGACGGGCCTCGGTATCGTGGACCTCGAGGCGCCGGGCGACGTCGCGGTTGACGCCGATCGATTCGAAGGGCACCTGCCGGTAGCTGCTCGAGCCGAGCGTGCCGGCGATGGCGTAATAGTCCTCTTTGGAGATGGCGTCGAACTTGTGATCGTGGCAGCGGGCACACCCCAGCGCCATGCCGAGGAACGCCTTCCCGAAGGTGTCGACCCGGTTGTCGGTGCGGTCGGCCGCGTCCTGGGCGATGTCGACCGGCGAGTGAATCTCCTCGCCGAGATACCAAAAGCCCGTGCCGACCACCGACAGGTCGGCGCCGGCGGCGTTCAGCCGGGGGGTGTCGAGGAGGTCGCCGGCGATCTGCTCGCGGACGAACTGGTCGTAAGGGAGATCGGCGTTGAGGCTGTCGATCACCCAATCGCGGTAACGCCAGGCGTTGGGAATGGGGAAGTCGAACTCGTGGCCGCGCGTCTCGCCGTAGCGGACGACATCGAGCCAATGGCGGGCAAACCGTTCGCCGAAGTGGGGAGATGCGAGCAGCCCGTCGACATACTTCTCGTAGGCGAGCGGATCGGGATCGGCGACCACCCGTTCGAGCTCGGCCGGATCGGCGGGAAGTCCGGTGAGCAGTTCGGCGGCCCGGCGAACGAGTTGCGCCCGGGTGGCCTCAGCCACCGGCTTCAGGCCGGCAGCCTCCAGACGCGCAAGGACGAAGCGGTCGATGTCGTTGCGGCACCAACTGACCGCCTCGACCGGCGGAGCCGCCGCGGCCCGCGGCGGCTGCCAGCACCAGTGATCGGCTTTGCGGGCGGCGATGTCGAAGCCCCCCGGCCCCGCCGTCACCGCGCCTTCGACGGGCCACGGGAGCCCCCGGCGAACCCACTCCTCGAGCGTGGCGATCGCCTCGGCCGGCAGCCGGCCGTCTGGCGGCATCTGGAGTTTGCTGTCGTAGCGGACAACCTCGACGAGCAGACTCGAGTCCGGCTTCCCGGGAGTGGCCAGCCCCTCGTGGCCGAGCGCCTCGGCGCGGGTATCGAAGGAGAGATCCCCTTCCGGCTCACCGGCGGCCCGGGAATGGCAGGCCGAGCAGTGTTCGAGGAGGAGCGGACGGACCCGCGACTCGAAGAACTCGGCATCTTCGGCCGACGGAGCCCCGGGGAGTTCGGCGGCGGCCACGACCGCCGCGCTTGCCATCAACACCGCCACGGCGATCGCCAGGCGACCGCGGACCAGGAACCATGGCACGGCGAAGTCCTCCGGGAGCCACGGGGGCCGGGGGCTCGATGCCCCGCCCGCCCCCGGTCGGTCGCCACGCCAAAAGGCGGAAGGACCACGCTCCATTTTACCTCAAGGCAGCCCGATCGGTACCGCGAAAGCGTCCGCTGATTCCGCGGCTTTTCAGCGCAGCGGCGGGCCGGCGAGGTCCTTGCCGTCGATCGAGAGCACCTGGAAGTGGTGGACGGCCGGCACGTCGGCCTTCCACGCCCACACGACCTTCCGCTCCGGTGACACCTCCACGAGGCGCTCCCCCTGCTTACCGACATGGTAGCTGGCGATCATCGTGTTGCCGTTGGGGAGCCGCTGGATGCCACAGGCATCGGCGATGGCGCCGTCGACGTCGCTGGTGTCGATCTGCCAGCGGATCTTCCCCGCCTTGTCGAACTCGACGACACGGTTGCCGTTGGTGAGGCCGGCGAGGATGCCGCCATCGGCGAGCGTGATCGCGGTGAACGGCCAGGTGTTGAGCTCCGGGGCGGCCGGATCGCGCGTGCCGATCCGCGCCAGTTCCTTTCCCGTCGCGTCGTAGCGGATGATCGCGAAGTCGAAGAGGTGGGGGCAAAGGTAGGTGCCGTCGGCCTGCTTGCGGCTCATGCGGGTCTGCATGTGTCCGTTGGCTTTCTGACACGCGAGCGGAAACTCGACCTTCACCGTGCCGTCCGCGGCGATCTCGAGGAGGCGCGGATTCGGCCCCGCCTCGGTGAGGACGTAGGTCCCCTCGGGCGTCTTCTGGATGCTGTTGACCTCCTCCTGGGTGCCGTCGTAACGCCACACCACCCGATCGGCGGCGCCGTCCTTTCCGCGCTCGATCTCGACGGCCGCCCCCCCGGGCCCACCATCCCCGCGCGACAGCGCGAGGAGAACGTTGCCATTGGGGAGGACCCAGCCCTCGCGGGTGTTCGCCGGATGGCTCCATTCCACCTTGCCGGCGGGATGGTCGGGGGAGATCTCGACGATCGCCGTCCGTGGCCCGCAGACGAGGACGCGGCGCGACGGCGTCGGGGCCGCTTCGGCAACCACCGCACAGACCGCGACATGGAGGGCCCCGACCATCACGGCCAACAGCATCGCAGAGGTACGAAGGGACGGCATGGAAAGGCTCCGACGGAGAAGGGGTGGATCGGCAGGCACCGAAGCAACGTCATGGTAACCGATCGCCCCCGGCCGGCCCGACGCTCCCCGCTTGTGGTCGCGACCGGCGCGGCGGAGAATCCGCGACTGCGTTCTCCAGCCCGGTCCATCCCGGTCCCACGGCCACCATGCCTAGCACCACGAGCCCCCGATCGACGCCGATGGACGATGACGATGGCCCCCCTCAGGGCAAGCCGCGCGGCCGCACTCCCTGGACGTGGAACGACATCAACCTCGTCCTCGACGTCGTCCTCATGCTCCTGTTCGCGGCCGAGTGCTTCGCGGCCGTGATCGTCCGTCATGTCTTTCCCCCCGGCCCCGGAGCCGCGGGATGGAAGCTGTGGGGGCTCGATTACGACGCCTGGGGCGGGATCCAGTTCGGGCTCTTGGCGGCCCTCGCCGGCGGGATCCTCCTCCATGTCATGTTCCACTGGTCGTGGGTCTGCACGATGGTCGCCGGTCGCTGGTCGGGCCGGCCGAAGGGGCGGGTCGACGAGGGGATGCAGACGATCTACGGCGTCATCCTCCTCATCACGCTGCTCCTCAGTGTGGGGATTCCGGTGGCCGTCGCGGTGCTCACCGTCCAGCCGCCGGCATGACCTCCGGGCTGCACAGCGGGCAACCGGCCGGTGCGGCGTCGCCGAAGTGGACGAAGCCCGCCCCGCGGGCGATCGACACGCAGCCGGTGAGGACGAGGCACCAGGCCGCGATCGCGTGGAAATGGCGACGGGCGGCGAGGCCGAGGATCGATCCACCGAGCCCGGCGACGAGGAGCGCGGGCACGGTCCCTGCGCCGAAGGCGACCATCGTCAACAGGCCACGGGGGACGTCGTGCGTCGCGGCCGCAAGCGCGAGCATGCCGTAGAGGAGGCCGCAGGGGAGGAGGCCGGTGAACATCCCGGCGAGGAAAACGTCGAGCGTTCCCCGCGCCGTGAGGAGCGCCCGAAACGCCCCTCCTCCGGGGCACCCGCCGGCGCCGACACCGCGCCGCCGGATCACCCCGGCGGCGAGCAGACCCTGGACGACGAGGAGCACCCCGGCGGCGATCGCCAGGATCGCCGGCACGTTCGTCCAACCCACGAGCGCCCGCGACACCCGCAGGCCGACGAAGCCGGCGGCGCCGCCGAGGACGGCGTAGGTGAACACTCGTCCGGCCGACCAGGCTGCCTGCCGAGCGAGATTGGCCCGCCATGCCGGCGCCGCACTGCCGATGGCAAGGGCGAAGGGCCCGCACATCCCCAGACAGTGGGCCGACCCGAGCAACCCC
>JBIIQL010000168.1:0-7109 GCA_044342095.1 Pirellulales bacterium | reverse complement strand
ATGTCGGCATCGCGGAGCCGGACCTGCCCCCGACCGGCGAGCGAATGGGGGCCGGCGCGCGATCCGGAAAGCTCGAGGGCACCGAACACTCGCCCCTTGTAGGGCCGCGCTCCTCCGGCCAACCCGCGCCCGGTGTCGGCCGTGATCCGCTCGAGATCGGCATCGGAGAGTGAGGCGGCGAGCGTGAAGCCACCGGCATCCCCGGCGACGACGTTGCCGTCGAGCGCGAGCGTGCCACCGGCGAGCCGGGCGAGGAGACGACGGGGCTCCCCCTCCCCTTCCCGCGCCGCCGACGCCCCGAACCGCACGCCCGTGGCGTCGATCGCCAGCGGCCCCTCGATGCCTGTCAGCTGGACCCCGCGGCAGATCGCGCTGTCGATCCGCATGTCGCCGTCGCAGCGCCACGCCCTGCCGTCGCTCTGGCCGCGGAGATGGACGCCTCCATGGACGTGCTCGAGCGGAGCGCCGATCTCGAGCGAGGCCTGCTCGAGGTCGAGTTGCATGTCCCACGAGGCCGCAGCCGGACCGGGACGCCCCTCCGCGGTCGATTGCGTGGAATAGATGTCGAGGGCCCCGTCGACCGAGAGCAGGCCGTGGGGATGGACCGCCGCGATCGCCCGCCGCAGCGAGGCGGGCATCGCCTCGAGGACATCGTGCTCGGCGCGGAAGCGGTCCGCGGCCAGCCGGGTGAACGACACGTGCCAGCCGCCGTCGGGGAGGAACCGGCAGATGCCATCGGTGGCCACGGTCGTACGGGCATGCCGGCCGCGCACCCCACCGAAGCGGAGCAGCCCGTCCTTCCATTCGAGATTCCCCTTGAGCTGCTCCAGCCGGTAGGGGAACCAGGAGGGCTCGATCGACACCGTGTCGCCATGCGGCGTCGCCCGGACCTCGACGGTCGTGCCCCGGGTGCGGATGGCATGACGGACGGTGGCCTGGAAGTCGACCATTCCCCGGGGATCGAGGTCGTCCCAGACGTTGCGGGCGCCGCGCGGCAGCGCGTCGCGCAGCTCGCGCTCGATGACGACCCCCTGCCCGGCCAACTCGAGCGTCAGCTCCCCGTCGTCGGCTCCGCGGGGCACGAGCCCTCCGGTGCAGCGCACCGTCCCGGTGTCGTTGAGGCCGACGATGTCCTTGATCGTCCAGGTGCCGTCCTGCATCCGCAGGCTCCCCTGGACCTTGGTGAGCGGATAGGGGAAGCCGGCGTAGTTCATCGAGCAGTCGACCAGCCGGATCGCGAGGGTGTTGGAGTGGCCGGTGGGGAAGCGGGCATCGCGTTCATGCCGGAAGACGAAATCAAAGACGCCGGCCGCCCGCAACGAGCGGACGATCGACTGGCTCCGCGCGGGCATGGCCGCGAGCAGGCCGTCGTCGACCCGCATCGCATCCCCGCGGACCTCGAGCGCGCCTTTCGTCCCCTGAGGCGTCGATCGGAAGGCCCCCTCGATGTGGACCGGTCGGCCGCCGGCCTGCCCGGTGAGATGGATCGCCACCGCCCCACCGTCGACGACGACGGTCCCGACGGTGCGGTCGACGCGGTACGGGAAGCGGTAGTGGGTGAGCGACGCGTTCCGACAGCGGACCGAGACTTTCGGGTCGATGGCGCCAGCGCGACGGGTGAACTGGGCCCGAAGGTCGACCTCACCGGCCGGGAGGAGCCGGCTCCACTGCACCTTCCAGGTGTCGGGAAGGAGCCCCTCCCATTGCCGGTCGACGATGAGTCGCTCCGCCTCGAGGAGGAGATCGAAGTCGGCGTCGCCGCTCCAGCCGGCCAAGCGCCCCGATCCGCGGAGGAGCGCCGAGCCGGTGTGGGCCTCGAGCCGCTCGCAGCGCACGCCCGTCTTGTCGGCGACGAAGGCCGCCGAGATGTCGCGGAGCGGAAAGGGAAGCGAGGCGTGTTCATAGCGCCCCGATTCCAGTCGGGCCGCCACCGTCGTCTGCGTCGCGCCAAGATCTCGGAGGGAGCCGGCCGCACGCCACCCGAGATCGATCCGGCCGCGGAGGCCGCTCCCGAACCGCCGCACGTCGGCGGCCCGGTTCGCCGCCCCGATCGACTCCGCCTCGGCCGCGATCAGCTGCATGAGGCGCGGGGCGACATCGATCGATTCGATCGCGCCGGTGAGGTCGAAGCCACCGGTGGCAGGAACGACCCTCCCCTGGGCGCTCGCCCGATCGAAGAGGTCGCCGTCGGCGCTGCCGCGGACCGCGACGACGCCGTTGGCCTCGGGCTGGAGATCGACCTGGACGCGGCGGAGCGTCGTCCGGGCCTGAAGCCGGAGGTCGTCGACGAGGAGCGTGCCATCCTCGACGCTCACCGGCACCATCGCTCCTCCTCCGGCATGCCCGGCGAGCCGGGCAATGTTCCACGCCCCCTGATGATGGCGGACCAGATGGACCACCGCCCGCCGGACGCGGACGGATCCGATCTTCGGGGTGCCAGCGGAGAGCTCCGCGAGCGTCGTCCCGCAGGCCAGCCGCACCTCGTCGATCCATACCAACTGCCGCCACTGCTGCGGCATCTTCGGATCGGTGAGCGAGACGCCACGGAGGACGAGCCCTTCGCCGGAGACGACACTCGCCCCCTGCACCTGCACGACGAGATCGGGGAACTCCCGCGCCAGCCGCGCCTCGGCGCGGATCCGCACCTCCTCGCCGATGCGGTTGGAACCGATGGCGACGGCGGCGATCACCGCGGCGACCGTGACGGGCACGGCCCAGCGCACGACCGTCCAGAGCGTGTCGGAGAAGCGGTTCAAGGGATGGGGCGCAGGGGACTTCCGGCCGGGACGGAGGGCCGGGGACGGGTCGAACGGGGCCGGGAGGGTACGCGCCCGGGAAACCCGGGGTCAACAGCCCCTCGCCCCCGGTTCCCCCGCGGTCCGGCCGGGCCGAACTCCCCGGATTCCGTGAACCACGCCCCCTTGCTATAGTGCCGATCCTTACATGCCGTTTCCGGGGGGAAGCGGCGTGGATTTCCCCAACATTTACGCAAGCGAGATCGCATGAACGCGCCCGAGCATTCCGCCCATTCCTCCGCCGACGCCGGCTCGCCGGCGGGCGTCAACGCCCAGCGGCTCCTCTGGGCAGGTTTCATGGCGATCGCGGCCGCCGGGGTTGGTTTCTCCATCCGAGCCGGCATTCTCGGCCAGTGGGCCGAGCAGTACGGATTCACCCAGACCGAACTGGGCGCCATCACCGGTGGCGGCCTGACTGGCTTCGGTATCATCATTCTCCTCTCCAGCCTGATCGCCGACCGGATCGGGTTCGGGCGGCTGATGACCGCCGCATTCGCCACCCACATCGTGTCGGCCGTCCTCACCCTGGCCGCCGGCGCTGCCTATGCGTCGGGCGGCAAGCCCGCCGCGTACTTCTGTCTCTTCTGGGGCATGTTCCTCTTCGCCATCGGCAACGGCATCGCCGAGGCGGTCGTCAATCCGCTCGTGGCGACGCTCTTCCCCAAGGACAAGACCCACTACCTCAACATTCTCCACGCCGGATGGCCGGGCGGCCTGATCCTCGGCGGTCTCGCCAGCTACTTCATGACCGGCGGCAGCGGCTCGAAGCCGGTCTCTTGGCAGGTGCAGATTTCGCTGTTCCTCGTGCCGGTGGCGGTCTACGGCCTCATGCTCCTCGGCCAGCGGTTCCCGAAGAGCGAAGCGAGCACGTCGGGCGTCTCCTACCGCGACATGCTCGGTGAGCTCGGCATGCTCGGTGCCGCGGTGATCTGTGCGTTGCTGGCCCTGTTCTTCAAGAGCGACCTCCAGTTCCCGCTGTGGGCCGCCGCCGCAGCCGGGGCCGGATTGCTCGTGCTCTTCGGTGCGGCCACCGGGTGGAAGATCGGCTATCCGATGCTCGCCTTCCTCCTCGTCATCCACGCGTTGGTCGGCTACGTCGAACTCGGCACCGACTCCTGGATCGGCAAGATCACCGGCAGCATCATGGCCAGCCCGGCCAACGGCCTGCTCCTGTTTGTCTACACCTCGGCGCTGATGTTCGTCCTGCGATTCTTCGCCGGCCCGATCGTCGAGCGGATCTCCCCGCTGGGTTTGCTCGCCGTCTCGGCCCTCCTCGGGGCCCTCGGACTGACACTCCTCGGCAACGCCGAGGGGGGCGTGATGTGCATCGTGGCCGCCACCGTTTACGGGATCGGCAAGACCTTTCTCTGGCCGACGATGCTCGCCGTGGTGAGCGAGCAGTTCCCCAAGGGGGGCGCGATCACGATCGGCGCTACCGGTGCCGCCGGCATGCTCTCCGCCGGGCTGCTGGGGGGCCCTGGCATCGGATTCTTCCAGGATCAGAACGCCTCGCAGAACCTCAGGCAGGCCGACCAGGCGGTGTACGATCGGTACAAGTCGGACAAGGAAGGGGAGTTCCTCTGGCTGAAGTCGGTCGGGCTCGACGGCAAGAAGGCCGCCGTGCTCGAAGACGGTGGCAAGGAGGCCCAGCGTGCCCTCGACTTGATGCTTGCCGACAAGAACACCAACCCGAAGGCGGTCGCCGAGCAGGAGAGCCTCGTGAAGTGGTGGGACAGCTCCGCTGCGGCTACTGCCGCCACCGACAAGAAGCTCGTCGAGGCGGCCGGACTTTTCGGTGGACGCCAAGCCCTCAAGCTCACGGCTCTCGTGCCGGCGACGATGCTCCTCTGCTATCTCGCCCTTCTCGGCTGGTTCAAGTCGCGCGGCGGCTATCAGGCCCGCGGCGTCCATCACTGAACAGGGTCGCGCCGAGCCTCGCGGGGCCGGGTTGACCTGAGCCCGGCCTCCCAGGGCCGGGTTGGCTTAGCCCGGCCTCCCAGGGCCGGATTGGCTGACCCTGGTCTTTCGATCAACCGACGCCCGGCACTTCCCAACGGGAGTGCCGGGCGTCGGCGTTTCAAGGGCCGTTTTCGCCGCGGGAAACGCCGGGGTGAAGTTCGAGGCTCCCAGACGGGGTGACGCTCCCCCGCACGCCGCCTGGGAGGCAGATCGTGGCGGCTTCCTGGCGTTCGGCCGCGGTAAGCAGGGCCACGAGGCGGGCATAGTGGGCCGCCGTCATGTCGCGCTCCGGCCAGCCCTCCTGCCGCCACAGGGCCACGAACATCGCGGCGAGGAGATGAGGATCGAGGCCTGCCAGGGCCGCGGCATCGAGGCTGACGACGCCGTCGGCCAACCGGCGCGCGTGATGATCGAGGAGAACTCCGGCAGCGCTGTCGAGAGCCGCTGAGACAAGCCCCGCCTGCTGCCCGAGACGGACGAGCGCTTCGGTGGCCGCAGGCCAGGCCCCTGCCTCGAGCCTCGGCAACACCTCATGCCGGAGAAACGCCCGGGAGAAGCGGGGATCGGCGTTCGACGCGTCCTCGCGCCATGCGAGCCCCCGCTCGACGAGAAAGCGACGGAGCCGGGCCCGTCGAACCCCAAGCAAGGGGCGGAGAAGGGCCACGCCATCGATGAACCGCCGGGCCGACTTCATCCCCGCCAATCCGGCCACCCCCGTCCCGCGGAGCGCCCGGTGGAGGATCGTCTCGGCCTGATCGTCAGCCGTGTGGGCCACGAGCAGATGCCGGGCCCCGCGCTCGTGGGCCATCCGTCCGAGCCACTCGTAGCGGAGGCGCCGGGCGCGGGCCTCGAGCCCCTCGCCGCCGTTTCCTGCCGCCCCTCCCAGGCCGAGCCGCTCCGTCACGATCTCGACGCCGAGATCGGCGGCGAGGGACGCGACGAAACGGAGATCGTCGTCGGCCTCGGGGCGGAGGCCGTGGTGGGCATGGCCAACGAGGATCCGGCCTCTCGCCCGGCGGCTCGCGAGCGCGGCGAGGGCCACGAGGAGGGCGATGCTGTCGGCCCCCCCCGAAACGCCGACGAGCACCGGCCACTCCCAGAATCCCCGCTGCGGCAGCGCTGCCGCGAGCGTCTCCGGGAGGTCTTCGTCCGATCGGTCGTGCCGGGGGCCTGCCATGACCGCCCATTTTGCCGCCGCGGCCCTGCCGGCCGCCATCCGAGTCCCCCGGCCAGCCTGCGCCGAGCAGGTTTTGGATCAAGTGCCCCGCCGCTGGGTGCGGCGGCCGACATCCACGACAGACCTCGGCTTTTTCGGGGATGTCCTGAGTGGAAATAGGGCCTGGATGACTTTTTCCACGGACCGATGGGGAAGGCGATCTTCCCCCACGCTTTCCGCATGGCTACAGTCCCGCCCCACCCGGCCCCGGTCGCCCTCCGTGCGACCGCTCCGGGCGACCACCCCCGAGGGATCTCGCATGTGCCCCGCCCGTGCCGTCGCTGAAGCCGGTTCCCGGTCGTCGCGCCGCCCGTTCCTGGCTGGCGTCTGCCTGGCCATCGCATCGCTCGTGCCGGTGGCATCCGGTTGCTCGACGCTCCTCACCGCGGCCTACCTCATCGCTCCCCAGGACACCCCCGCGGAATACAAGGGGCTCAAGGGGAAACACGTCGCGGTGATCTGCAAGCCGATCGTCGAGCTCGAGTTCAGCGATGCCGGAAGCTCCCGCGAACTCGCCGGGACCGTCGGCGCCCTGATCGAGAAGAACGTCCGCAAGACCCGCGTCATCAGTCAGGACGAGGTCGCCCGGTGGATCGACGAGAACTCCTGGATCGACTACCCGACTGTCGGCAAGTCGCTCGACGCCGACATGGTGGTGGGGATCGACCTGGAATCGTTCCGGATGCACGAGGGCTCGACGCTCTACCGCGGCCGCGCGAGCTTCACCGTCCGCGTGTTCGACGTCGCCGAGAAGAAGGTCGTGTTCACGAAGCGTTACGACGACTTCAGCTTCCCGACCGACGGCGCCATGCCGGTCAGCGACCGCAGCGAGGCGCAGTTCCGCGCCATGTTCCTCCAGATCCTCGCCCAGCGGATCTCACGCAACTTCCACGCCTACGACAGCCGCGAGAGCTTCGCCGACGGCAACCTCACCTTCTGACTTCACGTGGACCGAGCCATCCATGGCCTCCAACCGGCTGCCCCGACAGCCGGCATCGAAAGACTTGGAGGCGTGTCAACGCCACCGCGGGGACGCGGCTGTCGTTGTCACGCCCAGGGCAGCGCCGCATCCGGCGACGCCCGCCAGCGTAGGACGGTCAGAGGTTCTTGAGATTGCGCTTCGGCTTCGGCGGACCGAG
>JBIIQL010000004.1:0-22427 GCA_044342095.1 Pirellulales bacterium | reverse complement strand
TCTCGATGCAGTCGAGGGCGTTGACCAGGAGGTTGAGCACCACCTGCTTGATCTCCTGCGGATTGACCATCACCGGGAGATCGGGGCCTTCGTCGATCTCGATCGAGCGCCCGGCAAACCGCCCGACATGGCGGAGCATCTCGGCGACATCCTTCACCAGCGCCATGATCGCCGTCGGCTGGCGGCGCACCTCACCGAGTCGGGAGAAGTCGAGGAGCTTCTCGGTGATCCCCTTGCAACGGAATGCCTCGGCTTGGATCAGCTCGAGGTAGCGCCGCGCGACCCGCGCCTCGTCGTCGTCGGCCACGAGCCCGGCAAGCCGGCTCTCGAGCGATTCGGCACACATCGCGATCGAGGCGAGGGGATTGTTGATCTCGTGGGCGACCCCCGCGGCGAGGAAGCCGACGCTTGCCAGTTGCTCGCTGCGGATCACTTCGCGCGTCCGCAACTGCACCTTCCGGTCGAGGTCGTCGCGTACCTCCTGGAATCGTTGCGTCATGTCGTTGAGGGCCTCGGCCAGCTCCGCCATCTCGTCCCGGCTGTCGAGATTGAGACGGAAGGCGAAGTCGCCGGCGGCCACGCGCCGCGACCCATAGCCGAGGAGGCGCAGCGGCCGGAACACCCAGCGGTAGGTGAGGACGCCGAGCGACGCCAGGAGGAGCGCCGACGCCATCGCCGCTGCCCAGGTGGTGACGATGAGCGTTCGATATCCGGTCCGGACGTCGCTGGAGAGATCGAGGAGGTGCTCCTGGAGATAGGTGGGGAGCGTCGCGGAGAGCGCGGCGAGCCGACCGAGATCGGGGCCGACGGCGCGGAGCTCTCCGAGCGACACCCCCTCGCCGGCCGAGGGCCGCCCCACCACGTCTCGGATCCTGGCAAGACTGGCGGCGATTCGCCGGGCGGTCTCACGCTCGCGGCTCCGATCACCGAGGGGAGCGTTGTCGATCTCCCCCTTGCCGAGTTCCTCGCGGTAGGCCTCGAGGGCCCGCTCCGTTCGGGAGAGCACCGCGAGGAACGGGGCGCTACACGGGCCGAGTTCGCGGGCCTCCTCGTCGCCGTCGTCGTCGTCCTCTCCCTCCGGGACGGGCACCGGCAGCGGGTCAACGACCGGGAGCGCGGCCGGCTCGGCCGCAAGCGCTGGAACATCCCCCGACAATCCGCGCGCGTGGACAAGCCTCAGCGTCGCCACGCTCTCGCCGAGGTCACTCGCCAGCGGCAGTTCCGCCGCCCGGCTGCTCAGGCCGCGCACGAGCCGGCGGTAGGAGTAGGTACCGAGGAAGCTGCTCGCCGAGAGGAGCGCCACCATGAGGAGGACCAGCCCCCCTCCCACCATGAGCTTGCGGCGAATGGGGCGTCGCTTGCGCACTCCGTACTCCCTGCCAGAATCGGCCTGTCGTCTTCGTCACTCCCCGCGGACTGGGCAGCCTGCGAGGGGGAGGAGGGTAGCAGGCGGAGCCCGGTCCCGACAGGGGAAATAGGCCGGTGAATCGCTACACCAGCCCCCACCGTTTCCGCAGGAACCACTCGGTGCAGAGGAGCCCGGCCATGAGGAGGAACATCGGCCACTTGTCCCACAGGGTGGCCGACCACTGCTCCTGGGCGTCGTAGGCCGAGGGCTTCGTCCGCAGATCGTCGAGAATCTCGGAGAGTTCCTCCGGAGACCGGACCCCGCCCCCCTCGGTCGACTCCGCCAACTGCCGCATGAGGAGAGGATTGGCCCTGGGGCTCGCCAACTCGAGATCCTGCCGGACGACGGTGAATCGCGCCGAGCGCGCCACGGGGGGCGAGCCCGGCTTCGTCGCCTGAACCGTGACCTTCCAATCCCCCGGCTCGTTGAAGTCGGCGAGCACCCCCGCATACGACTCCCCTTTCCTGGCCAGCCGTAACGGGCGCGAGACCCCGGCTGGAGAGGTCATCACCGCCTCGAAGGACGCCTCCGCGACCCCGCTGCCGTCGGGCTTCGAGAGGCCGGTGTCGAGGGGGATCGTCGCGCCGGGCGAGACACGTCGCTGCGCCAGACGGACCCACAACGAATCGCTCCCGGAGTCATCCTGCTTGGCGAGCCAAAGGACCATCTGCCGCCAGAAGCGCCGGTGCTGTTCCCCGCCCCCCTGCATGACCCAGCGCCAGGTCGAATCGGCGGCGAACGCGAGGACGCGCCCCTCGCCGAACTCGCGGGCAACCAGAAGCGGCCTGCCATCGGACGTGACCGCCAAAGGCTTGGCGCTGGGAAGGAGTCGTCCCAGATCGTTGGCGCCTTCGAGCGGGGGAAGCGCCTGCCAAGCAGCGCGGGTCTCTTGATCCGTTGGCCCGAGACGGAGGATCGAGACCCCGCCGAAGCGTTGATCGGGAACCATCTTCAGCGGACCGGGGATGTGGAGTCCCGGACGGATCGGCTGGTCGAACGGTTGCCGGGCGAGTTTGTCGGCCTCGAAGGGGAGGAGTTGGCCGATGGGCGTGCTCCCCCAGCCACCGGCCTCGAAGGCGTGGAAGCCGCCGAGGAAGCCGATCCCGGCCCCGGCGTTGACCTTGGCCACGATCGCGCCGAGATCCTGGGGCGAGAGGGCCGAGGCGTCGAGGTCGCCGATGAGGAAGACGTCGTATCCGGCGTCGAGTTTGCGGCCGAGGTTGAGCGGCCAATTCCGCCGACCGGCGGCGTCGATCCACTCGAAATCGACCTGCATGTCGGGGCTCGCAGCGAGAACACGGCGAAGGAATCGCTGTTCGACCCGCAGCGCGCCCTCGAGATAGAGAACCCGCAGGCCCCCGTCCACCACCTCGACGAAGGTCGAGAGTTCGTTGTTGGTGAGGACGACCTCCCCCTCCTGCGGCTCGACGACGAGGGAGAGCTTCCGCTCGCCGAGGGCCTTGGGGGTCCAGGCGAGACGCACCGCCTCCTCGTTGACCTGCGGGCCGCCCCGGACGACCGTCCGGGCGACCTCCTCCATCGTCCCGCTCTCGGTCTCGGCCAAGAGTTTCACCACCACGTCGCGGTCGGCGAGGCCGTCGAGGCGGACCCGTCCGGCCACTTCGAGGGTGTTCTTCAGGTAGACCGTCTCACCGACGGAGAGATTCGTGACCGCGGCATCGCGCCCCTGCCCTCCTCCACGCTGCTGCCCGAAGGTGACGCTCCACAGCGGCACCGCCGCATCCCCGAGCTTCCGCGCCACCCCCTGCGGAGGCTGGTCGCGTGGTGGGTAGGCATGTTGGGCACCGTCGGAGAGCACGATCACGCCAGCGAGTGGACGCCCGGCCGTGGCCCGCAGCGCGTCGTCGAGAGCGGCGCCGATCGCCGTTTGATCGCTCGCCCCGCCGCGCTGCCACGCGCCGAGCGGAAACGGATCCTCGGCCTTTCCCGCCACCGGGCGGGCCTCCCGGTCGAAAGCCCACAGACTGATGTCGACATCCCCTTCGGCGACGAGCTTGGCGGCGGCCGGCCGGGCGGCCGTGAGCGCCGCCGTCATCTCCTCGAAGCGCGTCCGTCCCGCCGCCCCGTCGACGACGGTCATGCTCTCGGACGCATCGGCGAGAATCAGGAGCGTTCCTTGCTGGCGGGCCTGACGGGTCGCCACGAGCGTCGGCCGCAGCAGGCAAGCCACGAGCGCCAAAAACGCGCCCGTGCGGAGGAGCACGAGCACGAGCCGCCGCCCCGTCGGGACGCGCGAGCGATCGGGGCCCACCGCGACGAGCACCGCCACGAGCGCCAGCGTCACCAGGGCGACAAACCACCACGACACGACCGGGTCGAAGTCGAGCGACAGCTCCTCGAGAACGAGGGCCACAAGCGGGGTCATGCGTCGGCCCCTCCCACGCCCACCGGCGCGCTCATTCCGGCGCCCGGCAGCGGCGGCGGCGGCGGTGCCCCCGCGGCCGTCGCCCCGCCTCCGGCAGCCGCACCGACGCCAGGAGTTCCGGCGTCGTCACGCGGCGCGTAGAAGCGGTTGGCGACGATCCAGTCTCCGGCCATCGCCAAGGCCGCCAGGAGGATGAACCATCCCGACAGTTCGGCACCGACCCGCTCGAGTTTGACGTCGCGGACCAACTCGGCCTCGCTCTGGGCAAGCCGGTAGCCCGCGCCGAGCGCCGCGACGAGACCGGCGTCGGCGAGCCGCCGGGCGTCGATACCGTCGGCGCCGAGGTTGGCGCTGAATCCCCGCGCGATGCCGCCGACGTCGCCGCCCGATCGCACCCGGTAGTTGCCCGGCACCTGGGTCGTCGTCACCGTCACGGTGCCACGGCGCTGGTCGACCGGCGCGGGGAAGTCGTCGCCGCCGGGGGTGCTCACGAACGCCGTCGCCACGTCGCGGCGCTGGAGATGGAGGACGGCCGACGCACCAGCGACGATGTTGCGGTCGTCGGCGGTGTCGATCGAATGGAGGAGCGTCTCGTTGGCAAGGATCACGAACGGCCACGGCTCGAACCCGGTGGCGAGCATGTTCCAGGCGTCAGGGTCGTCGGCAGCTTGCGACACCGGCGTCGTCACCGTGACGACGGTTCCCTGGCCGACGCGATGCTCGAGGATCGCCGGCAGGCCGTTGCGGTAGGCGATCACCGGCACGGCGGAGTCGGCGGTCGCGTCGCCACCGGCGGCCCGGGGGACCGCTCCGTCGCCACCGGCCACCGGATCGTTCGGCTCGAACTCCCACAATCGCTCGATCGGGAAATCCTGCCAGGGAACGGCGTCTCCGACGCGTCGGAAGGGGGTGAGGATCGGGTGATCGAGGTTGGCCGGGGCGAGAAAATTGTCCTCGCGGGGATTGCGCCAGACGCGGACGATCTTCCCGCCGAGAAGCTTCTGGGCGGCCTCGGAATTGAACCTCGCTGCATCGGCGGCCCGCGGTCCGAGCCAGACGACGAGCCCCCGGCCGCCAGCCACCCACTGCCAGAGGAGGTCGAGCGTGCGGGGCGTGAGCGGCGGCGGATCGGCCAGCACCATCCCCTGGTAGCCGTCCCAGGGGGTGGCATCGAGTTTGCCGACGTCGATGAGCGTGGCGTCGAACCGCCCCTTGCCCGCCTTCCGCAGCGCCGCCGGGGCGATCGCCTGGAGGAGAAATCTCCCGGTATCGGCAGAAGGCTGCGGGGCGGCGATGAGGATCTTGGCGGGAGTGCCGACCTCGACGGTGAAATAACGGGCGTTGTCCGCCTCCATGTCGTCCGATCCATCGAGGACGACGCGCCCCTGCCGCACGCCCGGCTCGAGCCCCGTGACCTCGAACTCCACCTGCCCGGCCTGACCTTCCTTCCAGGCCACCGGCTTCACCGCCCGCCGGGCATAGCGGCCGTCGGCCCCGAGCATCTCCACCGCGACGGGCCGGTTCGCGTCGGGACCACTGCGCCGGGTCTCCACCGTGACGCCCAAGCCCGCGCCGGCCGTCGGCTGATCGGTCGACAGATCGACCGCCTCGATCGCGAAGTTCTGCGCCCCCTTGGCTCCGACGTCGACCCACAGCACCGCCGTGTCGGCGTGTGCGGCGATGAGATCGGCCGCCGTCCGCCCTTCCCAGGCCCCTTGGGAACAGTCGGTGAACACGTACATCTCGTGGCGGAGATCGGGGACGGTGTCGAGAAGTCGCAGCCCCTCCTGCATCGCCGCCGGCAACGTCTGCGCCGCAGTGCCGACGGCCAGACGGTCGACCCGCGCAAGCGCCGCCGCGACGGTGGGGGAGAACGACACCGGCCCACCGCCGGTGTCGATCACCGCCACTTGGCTCGCCGGCGGGAGTTTCGCGGCCAACGCCCGGGCCAAACTCGCCGCCTCCTGGAGGCGGGTCCGGTTGGCCTGCCGCAGTTCCATCCGCGGATTGGTGTCGAAGACGAGGACCGCGGCCACCGGCTTCTCGCCGTCGGCGAGCCACCCCGCACCGCGGAGCGTGGGGCGTGCCAGGGCGAACGCGAGCACCGCCAGGGCCGCCATCCGGAGGAGGAGGAGGAGGAGGTGGCTGACGCGGAGCCGGCGGCGGTTGGCAGCCGCCCGCTGGCGGAGGAAACGCATCGCTGGAAAGGACCTCGGCACCGGCTTGCGCCGCATGATGAGGTGGAGGATCACCGGCACGGCCACGAGAGCGGCCCCGGCGAGCAGCGCGGGAGTGAGGAACGACAGTCCCATGGAGGGGGCGGCTTCCTAAAAACGATTCCGACGGCTGACGAGATACTCCATCAAGGCGCGGTCGAACTGCATGCTCGTGTCGAGCGGGACATAGTCGATCCCGGCGTGGAAGCAGGTGCGCCGGTAGTCCTCGCGGAAAGCCTGCACCGCCTCGAGGTATTCCCGGCGGGCACCATCGGCGTCGATGACGAGCTTCTCGTCCGTCTCCGGCTCGGTGAACTCGACCATCCCGTCGAAGGGGAAGGCGACCTCCGCCTCGTCGAGGATGTGGAACACGATCACGTCATGCCCGCGGTGCCGCAGCCGGAGGAGCGCGTCACGGATCGGCTCGGGATCGGCCAGGAGATCGCTGAACACCATCACGAGCGAACGATGGCGGAGCATCGCCCCGATCTGGATCAGGCTCCGCGCGATGTCGGTCCGCCGCGAGGGCTTGACCTTCGACAGGACGGAAAGCACCTGCGCGATCTGCGACCGCTTCGATCGCGCCGGCAGGCTCGAGTGGAGCTTCTCGTCGAACACCATCAATCCGCAGGGGTCCTGCTGGTGAATCATGAGCCAGCAGAGCGCGGCCGCGAGGGAGATCGAGTAATCGAGCTTGGTCAGCTCCTGACGGTGGGTGTACGCCATGCTGGCGCTGGCGTCGATCGCCAGATACCCGGTGATGTTGGTCTCGGCCTCGAACTTCTTGACGTAGTGCTTGTCGGTCTTGGCGTAGACGAGCCAGTCGATGTCCTTGGGATCGTCGCCGTGGGTGTATTTACGGTGCTCGCTGAACTCGACGGAGAAGCCCTGGTAGGGGCTGGCGTGGAGCCCCTGGAGGAATCCCTTGACGATGAACTGCGCGCGGAGATCGAGCCGCGCGATCTGGCGCACGACCTGGGGCTTCAGGTATTCCTCGACCGCACGCACCATGGAGTCCGTCGCCAGGGAAAGGGGATCGGCGCGGGCAACGGGCCCCGCTGGGATCCTGCGGACAACCCGCAGGGATCACTTCACGAGCTTGGGGATCTCCGGCTCCGGCACCTCGCGGACGAGCCGTTCGACGATCGACTCGCTCGTCAGGCCGTCCGCCTGAGCCTGGAAGTTGGTGGCGATGCGATGGCGAAGCACCGGCACGGCGATCCGCCGGACGTCGTCGATGGAGACGCTGAAGCGGCCGTCCATCGCCGCCATCGCCTTCCCTCCCTGGATGAGGAACTGGCCGGCGCGGGGGCCGGCGCCCCAGTCGACGAGCTCGGCGACATAGGACGGGGCCTGGGGGTCCTTCGGCCGGGTGGAACGGACGAGACGGGCGACGTACTTGACGACGTACTCGCTCACCGCGACGCTCCCGACGAGCTTCTGGATGTTGACGATCGCCCGCCCGGAGAGCACCTTCCGCACCTCCGGCTTCTCCGACCGGGTGGTCGCCATGAGGATCTGTTCTTCCTCGCTCGAGGAGGGATAGCCGACCTTGATGTTGAACATGAAGCGGTCGAGCTGGGCCTCGGGGAGCGGATACGTCCCCTCCTGCTCGATCGGGTTCTGCGTGGCGATCGTGAAGAACGGATCGGGGAGGTGGTAGGTCTCCTGCCCGACCGACACCTCGCGCTCCTGCATCGCCTGGAGGAGGGCCGCCTGGGTCTTCGGAGGCGTGCGGTTGATCTCGTCGGCGAGGAGGATGTTCGTGAAGATCGGCCCCTCGACGAACCGGAAGCTGCGGCGTCCCGATTCGTCCTCCTCGAGGACGTTGGTGCCGGTGATGTCTGAGGGCATCAGGTCGGGGGTGAACTGCACGCGCTTGAAGCCGACGTCGAGGATCCGGGCGAGCGTCGACACCATGAGCGTCTTGGCGAGCCCCGGCACCCCCTCGAGGAGACAGTGGCCGCGAGTGAAGATCGCGGCGAAGAGTTGCTCGATGACGTCGTTCTGGCCGACGATCACCTTCTGCAGCTCTTCCTGCATGAGCTTCCGGTGCTGGCTGAACTCGACGAGGATGTCGTCGAGGGATTTCGGACGCGGGGTCGTCGACACGGAGCGGTTCCCTCCTTGGCGGGCCCCCGGAGCGATTCATAACGACGGGGATTACCAAGTATCGGGCTGGGCGACAAACCCCGCAAACCGGCCGCGTGGCACGGCGGTTTCCCTGTCGCCCGGTAGACTTGGGGAGTGTCTCCGGAGGGGGCACGCCTCCCCCCTCGTCACCGCCCCGGGTGTGCCGATGACTCCCCGCCGTCTCCTCCTTGCCGTCTTCGTCGCCGCCGTCGTCGTCGGAGGCACCGTCGCCACCGGCCGCGTCGGCCTCTCCGCCGACCGGGAGGTGGTGAAGGTTTCCCCCGAAAAGATCCAACGGTCGATCGAGCGGGCCCGCGACTGGCTCCTGCGGGAACAGGAGCCCAACGGCTCCTGGCAGGTGGCGATGCGCGCCGACGACACCCGCGTTGGCGCCACGGCGCTGGTGATGCTCGCGCTTGCCAATGCCGGCGTCGCCTCGGATCACCCCCAGATGCAGCGCGGGATCGAGTGGATCCGTCGCCAGAAGCCGGAAGAGACCTACTCGGTGTCGCTCCAGACGATGCTCCTGGCGATGCTTTCCCCCGAGGACGACCGGGCGATCCTCCAGCGGAACGTCGAGTGGCTCGAGGGGACGCAAGTCTCCCAGGGGCAGGCGACCGGCTCGTGGTCCTACGGCAGGGCCAAGGGGACCGGCGACAATTCCAACTCCCAGTTCGCCCTCCTGGCCCTCCACGAAGCCGATCGCGTCGGCGTGCGCGTCAAGCAGGAGGTGTGGGTTCGGGCGCAGCAGTACTGGGTGTCGTGCGCCAATGCCGACGGCTCGTGGGGCTACACGATCGGCAACGCCGGCGGATCGGGGAGCATGACCTGCGCCGGCATCGCCAGCGTCTGGATCACCTCCCAGCACGTCGGCGCGCCGGCGGCCCGCGCGACGCGCGATTCCGTCGCCTGCTGCGGCGGCGGGGCGTCCCCGAAATTGGTCGAGCGCGGGCTCGAGTGGCTCGGGAGACGGTTCTCGGTGGTGGAGAACCCGATGGCCGGCCAGACCTGGCTCCATTACTACCTCTACGGCCTCGAGCGCGTCGGCCGGTTCACCGCCCGGCGGTTCATCGGCGACGCCGATTGGTACCTCGAGGGAGCGAAGATGTTCATCAGCACCCAAGACAACCTCTCCGGCGCGTTCCGGGGGGGGCGGATCGAGGATCCTGTCGTCGCCACGAGCTTCGCGCTGCTGTTCCTCGCCAAGGGACGCCGGCCGGTGATCGTCGCCAAGAGCCGGCACTCCCCCGACCCCGACTGGAACCGGCACGGCCACGACATCGCCCACCTCGTCGAGCATGTCGAAGCACGCTGGAAGAAGGATTACCCGGCCGGGCTCTCGTGGCATGTCGTCGAGACCCAGACGGCGACGCTCGAGGATCTTCTCCAGGCACCGGTGCTGTGGATCTCAGGAAAGTCGGCCTTCGACCTCGGCCCCGACGCCGGCCCGCGCCTGCGGCGTTACATCGATGAAGGGGGCTTCGTGTTCGCCGAAGCCTGCTGCCCCTCGAGCGGCGATTTCGACGCCCGCCTCCGTCAACTCGTCGGCGAGATCTTCCCCGAGCCCGAGTATCAGCTCCATCTCCTCCCCCCGGAACATCCCGCCTGGCATGCCGAGGAGATCGTTCCCCCGGAACTCCACCGGCCGCTGCTCGGCGTCGACTACGGCTGCCGCACCTGCCTGATCTACGCCCCGCCGACGGATCTCGAAAAGAACGCCGCCGCGATGCCGAGCCTCTCCTGCCTGTGGGAGGTTGGGGAGACGCAATCCCGGGCGCTCCCCGACGCGATCCGCACCGAGGTCGAGGCCGCCTTGGCGATCGGCACGAACGTCATCGCCTACGCCACCAACCGGGAGTTGAAGCGGAAGGACGAGCTGTTCACCCTCGATCTCCCCCAGGCCGGGAAGGTCCGCGACCAGTTCGACCGCGGCCAACTCTCGATCGGAAAGCTCCGCCATTCCGGGATGTGCGACGCGGCACCGGCGGCGCTGGCGAACATCCTCCGGGCGGCGGCCCGCGAACTCGGCGTCCGCGTCGACGAGCAGCCGCTCCTGGTCGATCCTGCTGAGCCGGGGCTGTTCGACTACCACCTCGTGTTCATGCACGGGCGGCAGGGATTCACGTTCGACGCCCCGAGGCGGCAGCGGCTCAAAGCTTTTCTCGAGCGTGGGGGGACGCTTCTGGCCGACAGCGTCTGCGCCTCCCCCGGATTCACGACCGCCTTCCGCGCGGAGATCGCCGCCATCCTCCCCGAGGCGAGGCTCGAGGAAATCCCCGCCGACGACCCGCTCTACACGAAGGGGGAATACGGCGGCTACGACGTCCGCACCGTCACGCTCCGCGAGCCCGCCGGCGGCGGCGACGGCCCGATGACCGCCAGAAAGCGGCAGGTGCCGCCGAAGCTCGAGGGAGTGCGGATGGGGGACCGCTGGGCCGTGATCTTCTCCCCCTACGATCTCTCGTGCGCCCTCGAAAAGCAAAACTCGATGGAGTGCACCGGCTACAGCCGCGACGATGCCGAGAAGATCGCCCTCAACATCCTCCTCTATTCCCTCAACCACTAGCCGTGGTTGAATTGGTCCCTCAACCACTAGCCGTGGTTGAATTGGTCCCTCAACCACCAGCCGTGGTTGAATTGGTCCCTCAACCACCAGCCGTGGTTGAATTGGTCCCTCAACCACCAGCCGTGGTTGCACCGGCCCGGAAGCTGCCGATCACCCTTCCGAATCGCGGTCGCCACCGGTCAGGTAGCTGGCGTAGTAGAGGAGCGTCAGGGCGCTTTGGAGCGTCGCGGCGACATACGTCCACGCGGCGGAGTTGAGCACCTTGTTGACATGCGGCATGTCGGCGCCGGGGACGATACCCAGCCCGACGAGCTGGCGCTTGGCCCGGTTGCTGGCGTCGATCTCCACCGGAAGATTGACGAGCTGGAAGAAGACGGTGGCAGCGAACAGGCCGATCCCCACCCAGGCCATCGGCCTGGAGGCGAACATCAGGCCGATCATGAACACCGTCAGCCCGAAGCCGCTGCCGATGTTGGCGATGCCGACGGCGGCGTTCCGCAGCGACATCAGCGGATAGCCGGTGTGGTCCTGGAGGGCGTGGCCCGCCTCGTGGGCGGCGATCCCCACCGCGGCGAGCGACCGGCTGGAGTAGACGGCATCGGAGAGGCGGAGCACCTTCGTCCGCGGGTCGTAGTGATCGGTGAGGGTCCCCGGCACCTGTTCGACGGCCACTTCCGTGGCTCCGGCCGAATCGAGGATATGGCGGGCGGCCGCGGCCCCCGACAGGGGCGCCGGCTCCTGCGACGCCGCCGCGAAGGTGGCGTGCACCCGCCACTGGGCCCACATCGCCAAGAGCATCGCCGGGGCGATGGCGAGCATGTAGGCGGGGTCGAAGTAGAAAAAGGGCATCGGGATTCCTGACGGCGGTGGAAAGGGAAAGCGTCCCGGTGGGGACGGCATCAACAAAGCGACGAAGCTATTCTAGGGGGGAACGGAAGCCGTGAGCCATCGGCCTTTTCCCGTTCCGCGCCCGGCGACGACGCCTGCTGACCGTCTCCATGACCACCTTCTACGGACCGCTTGCCACGCCGGTTCACCCAGGCTCCCGTCGGTTTCGGGCGGGGAATCCGCTCTTCGGGTTCGTCCTCGCCGTCGTCGCCATCGCGGCCGCCCCGGGATGCGGGTCCACGACCCGATCGGCGGAGACCGTCGCGGCCGCGGGAGCCGTCGATGCGGGCGATCTGTGCGCTCGGATCGACCAGGCCGTTTCCCACGCCCGGGACGGCCGCCTCCTCGACCAGCGGGTCACCGGCGCCTGGCAGGTCGTCCATGGGATCCTCGCCTTCGGGGACGAACTTCCCCTGGCGACCGCCGACGGGAAGACGACGGCGCTCGCTTGGCTCCTCGAAGGTGGGGCCTTGCGCGGCTGGCGCTTGCGGCCGGGGAACGCGGGTGTGGTGGCGACGATCGAGGAGGGGAGCACGACCGGCCAGGGGCATCCCGACCAGTGGATCGGCTACCTCGCCCAGTGCGGCCTCGATGGCCTGTCGGTCGACACACCGATCTCCGTCAACGGCAAGCCATGCACCCTCCGCGATCTCCTCACCCAGGCCCAGGCCGACATCCGCCCGGGGGCTGAGGCTACCTGGACGCTCATGGCCCTTTCCGCCTGGCTCCCGCCGGGGAGCTCATGGACCTCGAGCGACGGCCGAACATGGACGATCGAGGATGTCGTGGCGATGGAGGCGGCGGCCGACATCGACGGTGCCGCCTGTGGCGGATGCCATCGGCTCTTCGGACTCGTCCAGGCCCTCGCTGCCTACCGCGCCGGTGCCGACCGGGCCGGGAACGAGGGCGGCGGCTGGGCCGACGCGAAGGAGAGAATCGAGTCGTGCATCGAGATCGCCCGCCGACACCAGCAGCCCGACGGTAGCTTCTCGGTCCACTTCTTCGAGCGTCCCGGCACCTCGGCCGACGTCTTCGCCCGTCTGGGCGCCACCGGGCACATCTTCGAGTTTCTCGTCGCAGCGTTGGACGACGAGCGGCTCGCTGAACCTTGGGTGACGCGGGCGGCCACGCGGCTCGTCACGCTCCTGGAACAGACCGCCGACGTCGACGTCGAGTGCGGCGCGCTCTACCACGCCGTCCACGGCCTGCGGCTCTACAGGAAAAGGATCTGCGGCGCGGCGGCGGAGTGAGCGGCTCGCCACGAATCGTCGCCCCCCGGCCGCCGGCTTCTGTCCCCCGCCGGGATCCTTCCCCCCGTCGCCATCATCTGTCAGACTCGATTTCTCGGGACGAAGGAACGCGGCGACGCCATCGACGGGGTGGGCTGGTGCACGGATTGATCTTCTTCTTTCTGCAGAAGTTCATCGCCACGCCCCCATCAGGCGGCGCGGTGCGCCAGCCGGACGATCGCGTGGGGCAGACCTCCCGTTTGCCGAAGACGACCGAGCGGTATCTCCCCTCCGGCATCTACCCGGACGAGGCTGCCGTCGCCATGCTGGGGGGGATCGCCGACGCCAGCGGCGAGAGCCTCCCCGATGTCGTCGAGCGGTTCGGCGAGTTTCTCGCCCCCCACCTCCTCAAGGTGGCCGGCACGGCCGTCGATCCCGCCTGGACGCTGCTCGATCTCATCGAGCAAACGGAGGGGATCATTCACTCGCTGGTTCGGGTAAGGAATCCGGGGGCCAAGCCTCCTGTTCTCGAGACGATCCGCCACGACCAGCGCGAACTCCATCTCATCTACACCTCCTCCCGACGGCTGTGCCGCCTGGCCCAGGGACTGATCCGCGGCATGGCCCGCCACTACGGCGAGGCGGTGGAAATCGAGGAAACCTCGTGCATTCTCCGGGGGGATCCTTTCTGTACTTTCGTCGTTCGCACCTCCACGGAAGACACCGGCGAGCATGGCGTCCACGAGGCGGAGACGGTCATGCTGGATCGGGCGAGCATCGGCCACGGCAACTCCGACAGCGTCGTCATCCGCGTCGCGGCCGAGGAGCCGCTGGCCCCACGGACGATCGGAGGCCACCGCGTCGTCCGTCTCCTCGGCAGCGGGGGGATGGGGCGGGTGTGGCTGGCCCACGACGACCGACTCGACCGCGACGTGGCGATCAAGGTGATGCTCCCCTCCAAGGCGCTCGATCCGACCTCCCGCGAACGCTTTCTCCGGGAGAGCCGGGCCGTGGCCCGGATCGATCACCCCCATGTCGTCACGATTCATCACGTCGGCGAGGACGGGGGCCTTCCCTACCTCGTGATGCCGTTCCTCGAGGGGCGATCACTCGCCGATCACCTCCGCCACGAGGGACGCCTTCCAATCGCGGAGGCGCTGCGGATCGCCCAGGAGATCGCCGCCGGTCTCGGTGCGGCCCATGCCCACAACCTCGTCCACCGGGACATCAAGTCCGACAATGTGATTCTCGTCGGGCCGGCCCGGCGGGTTCGGATCATCGATTTCGGCCTGGTTCGCGAGGCGAGCGCCCCGAGCCACAGCCTCACCCTCGATGGCCTCGTCGTCGGCACGCCGTCCTACATGGCGCCGGAACGGGCGACTGACGGGGAAGTCGACGGCCGTGCCGATCTCTTCGGGCTCGGGGTGATCCTCTACGAGATGCTCAGCGGGCGGCTGCCCTACGAGGGGCGCTCCTTCGTGGCGGTGTTGGCCGCGATCGCCCGGGGGACGGCGATACCGCTGCTCGACGTGGCACCGGAGGTTCCGGCAATCGTGGCCGATCTCGTCATGCGACTGATCGCCCACGACCCCGCCGATCGACCGGCCGATGCCGATGCCATGGCGACGAGCCTCGAAGCCCTCCGCCGCGCCGTGATCGGTTGACAGGCTGTCGGTACCGTGCCGACCCGACCGGAGGAGGCGGTCAGCACTCCTGTCGAACGGCCGCGAGTTCGGCGGCGACCGCGGCGACGAGGGCCGACACATCGCCGTGCCAGTCGATGACGGTGCTCTGCTGGGATTGCATCCGCTTGCACTGCGCCGTGCCGGCGGTGAACTCGTCGCTGCCGATGACGAGGGCCAGCGGAAAGCCTTTCTTGGAGGCGACTTTGAGCTGCTGACCGACCCGCTTCGGCTCGGCCGCCATCTCCACCGCCATCCCCGCCCTCCGCAGGGCGGCGGCGATCCGCAAGTAATCCCCGCGGTGGGCTTCGTCGAAGTAGACGAGGAACACGTCGGCGGCGGTCTCGCGGGTCTCCAGCCGGCCGAGCTCCTCGAGACCCGCGAGCAATCGATCGATCCCGAGCGACGCTCCGATCCCCGGAAGGTGCTGCTTCGTGTAGAGCCCGGCGAGATTGTCGTAGCGGCCACCGGAACAGATGCTCCCGAGCGCCGGCAGCTCGTCGAGGAAGCTCTCGAGTACCAGACCGGTGTAATAGTCGAGGCCGCGGGCGATCGACGGGTCGATGACGATCCTCCCGGCCGGCACCCCCGCCTGCCCCGCGCCGTCGAGGAGCGCCCGCAGGCTGTCGATCCCGCCCCGCCCCGTCGCCGTGCCGCCGGCGAGCGGCTCGAGGGCGGCGAGGACAGCGTCAGCCGGCCCGGAAAGCGACGCGAGCTGGAGCAGATCGGCGCTCGCCCCCGCGTCGATCCCGTGACCGGCAAGCTCCGCGGCGACTCCCTCGGGGCTCACCTTGCCGAGCTTGTCGAGCGCCCGGAGCACGACGGTGGAGCGGTCGGCGAGCGCCAGCCGCTCGAGGATCCCCGAGAGAACCCGGCGGTCGTTGACCCGGATCGTGAAGCTTTTCAATCCGATCGCCGAGAGGAGATCGTGGACGACGAGGACCGTCTCGAGGTCGGCAAGAGGGCTCGTCGTCCCGATTGTGTCGAAATCGCACTGCATGAACTCGCGGTAGCGGCCGCGCTGCGTGTTCTCGCCGCGCCACACCGTCGCCATGTGGTAGCGCTTGAAGGGGACGCCGAGGGTGCCGATGTGCTGGGCAGCGAACCGCGCCAGCGGCACCGTGAGATCGAACCGCATCCCCACCTCGCGGCCACCGTGGTCGGTGAAGCGATAGAGTTGCTTGTCGGTCTCGTCGCTCCCCTTGCCGGTGAGGATCTCGAGGTATTCAAGCGCCGGCGTGTCGATCGGCACGAAGCCATAGGAGCGGTAGACGCGCCTCGCGATGTCGAGGATCCCCTCCCGGGCGAGGGCCTGCGGGGGGAGATGATCGCGAAAACCCTTGAGCGTGCGGGGTTCGATGAGCGTGCGGGCATCGCTGGGCGGGCGCGGATCGGTCACGGAGCAGGTCCCGGGGAGGAGCGGAGGAAGACCCCGTTATACCCCCCCGCACCACCGGCACCCACCACTCGCCCGCCGCGCGGCCGCGGGCCGCGCGGACGTCAGCCGGCCGGCGCCGCCATCCGCCCCGCCTTCACCACGCCCCCCTGCATGACGGCGATGAAGCGGCTGCGGTCCTGGAGAACGCGGATATCGGTCGTCGGATCGCCGTCGACGAGGAGGACATCGGCGAGCTTGCCCGGTTGAAGAGTGCCGAGATCGTCGCCCCTCCCCATGATCTCCGCACCGGTCTTCGTGGCGCACTTGAGAACCTCGAGCGGCGAGAGCCCGACGAAGTCGACGAAGAACGACAACTCCTTGGCGTAGTCGCCATGGGGATTCCAGGCGAAGCCGTAATCCCCCCCCATCCCCAGCCGACCGCCGGCCCGGAGGATCCGCCGGGCGCTCTCGGCCCCGCCGTCGAGTGTCTCTTGATGGCCGTCGATGACCCGCTGCGAGAGGCCGAACTCGGGGCCGCGTTCCACGCTCACCTTCTCGAAGTAGAGCGCCGGCACGCAGGGAACGTCGCGGGCGAGGAGGAGCTCGAGCCCTTCGTCATCGATGAACGTGCCATGCTCAATGGCATCGTAGCCCGCCTTGAGGGCATTGGTGATTCCCTCGGTGGCCCGGCAGTGGCCGGTTACTTTGAGGCCGTGGTTGTGGGCCGTCGCCACCACCGCCCGCATCTCCTCGAACGTCATGCAGAGGGTGTGGTGATCGTTGACGTCGGGGGCGGCCGCATCGCCGGTGGGGTAGGTCTTCACCCACTCGACGCCATCCTTGACGAGCTTCCGGACCGCGGCGCGAGCCTCGTCCGGGCCGTTGACGAGGAGCACGAGCCCCTCCATGCCGATGCGGCGGAAGTCGGGATTCCAATCCATCAGCCCGCCGACGCCGCAGATCTCGCGACCGCTGGCGACGAGCCGGGGGCCGGGCGTGAGGTCGTTCTCGAGCGCCTTCTTGAGCCAGACGTCGATGTTGAAAAGGCTCCCGCCGCTCCGCGCCGCCGTGTAGCCGCACTGGAGGGCGAGGCGGGCGTTGGCGGCGGCGAGGAGCGTGACGTATTCGACCGGATACTTGATGTCGAGATCCTCGAGGGCCGCGACGTCGAAGTAGGTGGGATGGAAGTGGGCCTCGACGAGGCCGGGCATGATCGTCCCGCCGCCGACGTCGATCCGCCGCGCGTCTTGGGGCTGTGCCGGCATCGCCGCTTCCGGGCCGGCGTAGGCCACGATCCCGTCGCGGATCACGAGGGCCGCGTCGGCCACCGCGGCAACCCCCGTGCCGTCGAACAACCGGCCGCCACGGATCACCGTCGTCCCAGATTCCTTCCGCATGTCGTCCTCTCCAAAAGTCACCACGCCATGCCCAGCGCCGCCGGATGCGTCGCCCCCCGCGAAGAGCCTACGACTTCAGTGCCGCATCGCCAAACGAGAGCGACTCGAGAAACGGGATCACCAGCCGCGGCACGAGGTCGGGCTGTTGGCCGACGGCGTTGTGGCCGATCCCCGGAAGCTCGATCAGGGTGGCATCGGCAAGCGTGTCCCCCAGGATACGGAAGTCGCCGTCGGGCAGCATGCCGCCGCGGGCCGGATCGGCCCGGAGTACGAGCACCGGGCAGGCCACCCGGCGGAGCGTCGCCTCCCAGTCGATCCCGTCGAGCCAGGCATTGGCCAGCAGCGGGAGCATCGTCGCCGGGTCGAGGCCCTTGAGGCACGACGCGGTGAAGCGGACGTTCGCCGGGTCGCGTGTGGCACCGAACGTCGTCGCCGGTATTCCTGGCGCGCCCGGCAGGGGCGCCGCCGAGAGTTGCCTGGCGAGTTCACCGACGGAGAGCGCACTCCCGGCGTGCTCACGGTAGAGCGTGAAGACAGCCGCATACGGGCTGCGATCGACCGCGGCCAGAAACGACGGCCCGGGCGGATCTTCGAGGACTATGGCCCCAACCGAATCGGGGCAGGCCGCAGCGACAAGGAGAGCGACGAGGGCGCCGAGGGAGTGGCCGTAGAGGACCGGCTTCGAAAGTGTCCCGACGACCCGCACGGCGTCGGCCGCATAGTCGCGGACGAAATACCCCGGGCCCCGCTCCGATTCGCCATGCCCGCGCTGGTCGTAGGCCCGAACACAAAACCGGGGGACGAGCCAGGGAAGGAGCGGAGCGAACGTCGCCCGGCGGCGCGACACACCATGAAGGAGGAGGAGCGGCGGCTGTGCGGAGCTCCCCGCCGTCCAGCCGGAGAGCAAGACCCCGTCGCCTTGAAAGGTCGTCGCCGTGAGCATGGAATGGATTCCGCCGTCGCCGGAGCTCACCCGAGGATCGCGAGCGGATTGGGGCGGGGCCCGCGGATCGACTTGCCGCGATTCTTCTTCCGCCGTCCCTCCCCCACCTCGAGGCCCCCCGGGCCCAACACCGCGTCCATGTATTCCTCGACCTGCTCGGCGGTCTCGAAGTATTGGTCGTACACCCAGTCGTCCTCGTATTCGCAGTCCTTCGTCGTGTATTCGCGGCAGATCTGCGGGCGGGTCTCGTAGATCCCGCAGCGGTGGTCCTCGCCAAGATGCTTGCAGACGGTGTGGACACAGACATACCACTCGCCGTCCTCGGTGAAGACGGTGGCGTGGTCGTGGAGGAGGAACCAGCGGATGTATTCGAACTCCTCCCGCGTCGTCGGCGTGTCGAGCGGCAACGCGAAATAGCGGCAGCACTTCGCCGTACAGAACTGGCACAGTACCTGATCGGCGGCGACGGTGTCGCGGTGTGGCTTGGGGGCGAAGATCGGCAGGAGAGTGTCGACGGCCGGCATGGAGAGACTCCGGGGAGACGGGGGCGGTGTCAATCTACGGCCCGGCCGGCGCCCCCACAACGGGCAGGGGGGCCGGGCTTTCGGCGGAATCGACGCGGGGGGCGTGGCGTATACTCCCGGCGGGCGGCCGCCGAGTGGTGCCCCCGACAAGGAGCCGTCGACGTGCCGAAGCGCTGGAGGATGCAGCCGCAGGATGCGGCGGTGGTGGCGGGACTCGAGCGAGCCGCCGGCGTATCGCCGATCGTCGCCCGGTTGCTCGCGGCGCGTGGGCTCGTCGACGCCGCCGCCGCGCGGACGTTTCTCGCCGGCACGCTCCAGGATCTCCGCGATCCCGAATTGCTCCCCGGTGTACCGGCCGCCGCCGAGCGGATCCTCGCCGCCGCACGCGACGGGAAGCGGATCGTGATCTACGGCGATTACGACGCCGACGGCATGTGCGCCACGGCGATCCTCTTCGGCTGCCTCCAGGCCCTCGGGGCGACGCCGGAGTGGTATGTGCCCGACCGCTTCGAGGAGGGCTACGGCCTCAATGCCGAGGCGCTCCGCGCCTTGGCGGCAAAGGGGGCGACGCTCGTGATCACCGTCGACTGTGGGATCGCCAGCGCCGCCGAAGCGGCGGTGGCCCGCGAGCTCGGAATCGATCTGATCATCACCGACCACCACGGTTTCGGTGCCACGCTCCCCGAGGCGACGGTGCTCGTCCATCCCCGGCTCCCGGGGGGCGGGTATCCCTTCGGCGATCTGTGCGGCGCGGCGGTGGCCTTCAAGCTCGCCTGGGCGATCGCCACACGGGCCAGTGGCGCCAAGCAAGTGACGCCGCGGCTGCGGGAGATGCTCCTCCGCGCCGTCGGCCTGGCGACGCTCGGCACCGTCGCCGACGTCATGCCCCTCCTCGACGAGAACCGGATCCTCGTCAAGCATGGCCTCGAGTGCCTCCGCCTCCGTGGCGGCGCCGGGATCGTGCGGCTGATGGAGCTGGCCAAGCTCCACGAAAAGTCGGCGATCGAGAGCGAGGATATCGCCTTCCGGCTGGCGCCGCGGCTCAACGCCGCCGGGCGGCTCGGCCAGGCCGGCCTGGCGATCGAGATGCTCACCACCGCCGACGAGGCCCGCGCCGTCCAACTGGCCGAGGTGATCCATGGCTTCAACGAGCAACGCGACACCCTCGAGCGGAGCATCCTTCTGGCCGCCACGAAGCAGGCCACCCACGACTTCGATCCGGTCACGGCGCCGGCGCTGGTCCTCGCCGGCCGCGGCTGGCACCCAGGCGTGGTGGGAATCGTGGCCGGCCGGCTCGCCGAGCGCTATCACCGCCCGGTCGTCGTCATCGCCCAAGACGAACATCAGGGGCGGCCGGCGACGGGGAGCCTGCGGAGCGTTCCCGGCTTCGACGTCCTCGCTCCGCTCCAGGCCTGCCGCTCTCATCTCCTCACCTGCGGCGGCCATGCGGCGGCAGCGGGCCTGCGGATCGAGGACGGGGCCATCGCGGCCTTTCGCGCGGCCTTCCTCGCCGCGGTGGCGGCGAGGATGCCGGAGGAGCTGAGGCTGGCGCAGCTGGCGATCGACGGCGAGGCGACGGTCGCCAGCCTGTCGCTCGACACCGTCAGCCAGATGGAGAAGCTCGCCCCGTTCGGCCAGGGGAACCGTCGTCCGGTCCTCTGCGCCTCGGCCGTGCGGCTGACCGAGGCGCCACGCGTGATCGGCAGCGGCGGCCGCCATCTCGCCATGACCCTCGTTCAGCACGGCGCGAAGATCCGCGCCGTCGCCTGGGGGGCCGCCGAGTGGCTTCCCCATCTCCCCTCTCCCGGTCAGACGTTTCACGTCGCCTTCCGACCGAAGATCAACGAGTTTCGGGGCCGCCGCACGGCGGAGATGGAAGTCGTCGACTGGCGGCCCGACGGCCCCGACATCACCGAGGAGCTTCCGCCACTCATTGCCCCGACCTCCCGTTCAACCGATGCATGACTGCCGTTTCACGGTTTTTAAAGATTCAGCCCCCTCCCCTTCCCGTGCCCCCAAGGAACCCTCCATGGCCATCGAATCTCGCCGTCATTTTCACCGTGCCATCGGGTGTTCCCTCATCGGCCTGATGGCGTGCCTGGCCCTGACGATCGCCCCGGTCCGGGCCGACGACTGGCCGCAGTGGCGTGGCCCGGAACGTGACGGCCAGTGGCGCGAGACCGGCATCCGCGAGAGCCTCCCTTCGGGCGGACTCCCCGCCCGCTGGCGGGCCGAGATCGGTGGCGGCTATTCCGGCCCGGCAGTGGCAGAGGGCCGCGTTTATCTCATGGATTATCTCCTCGGCGACGGGGCCGGGGCGCTTGCCAACAATCCTTCCCAGCGCACGGAGCTTGCCGGACGCGAGCGGGTGCTCTGTTTCGATGCCGCCGACGGCCGTCTCCTCTGGAAGCACGAATACGACTGCCCCTACGCGGTCTCCTATGCCTGTGGGCCTCGCTGCACGCCGACGGTCGTCGATGGCGTCGTCTACGCCCTCGGCGCCGAGGGGAATCTCCATGCCCTCGACGCGCTCACCGGCAAGGTTGTGTGGGCAAAGAACTTCAAGACCGACTACAACGCCCCGACGCCGATCTGGGGGTTCTCGAGCCATCCGCTCGTCGAGGGCGACCTCGTGATCTGCATGGTGGGGGGAGAAGGGAGCGTCGTCGTGGCGTTCGACCGGCGCACTGGCAAGGAGGCATGGCGGGCGCTGTCGGCGAGCGAGCCCGGCTACGCTCCGCCGTCGATCCTCGAGACGGCCGGCGTGCGCCATCTGCTCGTGTGGGATGCCGACACGATCACGGCCCTCGATCCCGCCACCGGCAAGACGATCTGGGGGGTGCCGCTCAAGCCGGGCTATGGGATGTCGATCATGGCGCCACAGGTGGCCGAGACGTCGGCCGGCCGCGTCCTCTTCGCCAGTGGCATCGGCAACGTCGGCGCCCTCTTCCGGCTCGACGACAAACTGCCCGGCGCGAAGGTCGTGTGGCGTAACCGGGCCAAGGCCTCGATCGCGAGTGCCAACAGCACGCCGATGATCATCGGCGACACCCTCTACGGCTGCGACTGCGAGACGGGCTACCTGACGGCGGTCGATCTGGCCACCGGCGATCGGCTGTGGGAGACCGGCGTGCCGACGCTGGGGAGCCGTCGCGGCCGACACGGCACGGCCTTCCTCGTCCGCCAACAGGATCGACATTGGCTGTTCAGCGAGACCGGCGACCTGATCCTCGCCCGGCTCACCCCCACTGGCTACGAGGAACTCGGTCGCACGCATCTCCTCGACCCGACCGGCGAATGCTTCGGTCGCGAGGTGGTCTGGAGCCATCCGGCCTTCGCGGGGAAGTGTGTCTTCGCCCGCAACGACCGGGAGTTGGTCTGCGTGTCGCTGGCGGAGGAGGAGTGAGCCGCCCTGTGACCACGATCGCAGGGCCATCCCGCGGGGGGAAAAGGGGCTCAATTTGTCGAGAAACAGGCCTTCGGAGCATCGCCGTTGCCGGCCGGGGCCGGGAAGGGTAGCCTGAGGTCTTGCGTTGCGGCGGTCCTCGTGGTCGCCGCCAGATCGGGGCGTAGCTCAGCCTGGCTAGAGCGCTACGTTCGGGACGTAGAGGTCGCTGGTTCGAATCCAGTCGCCCCGACATCACTTACAGTACTTTTTTTCTCGTTTGCGGTTTTTT
>JBIIQL010000167.1:0-7165 GCA_044342095.1 Pirellulales bacterium | reverse complement strand
GCCCGCCGCGCCCCGCCGGTCCCGAACGACGGCGTGAGCGACCGTCGAGAACACGCTGCATGACGGCCGGGAGGAGTTCGTCGAGGGTCGGCTGAACCTGCCTGCGGCGGGCCGGCCAGTCGCGCTCTTCGGCATGGCGCGTGGTGGTGAGGCCGGCCGGCTTCTCGACCACGACGACCGCGTCGTCGATGTGGACGATCCGCACGTCGTCGGCGCGGGGCGGGGCCGCGGCCGCCTCGGGGAGGATCTTCACCACTTCCCCGTCCTTGAGCCGGCGCGCCACGTCGGTGCAAATGTTTCCATGGATCATCACGTGCCGCGAGCGCACCAACTGCTGCACGCGCGACCAACTCGTCCCCTCGAGCCGGGCGCGGAGGAATCCCGCCAGCGTCTGGCGCGCGTCGCTGCTGCCGACATGAAAGACCGTGCCGTTGGACTTCGGCTTCGTCATGGGAATGGGATGCTCGGTGCGTGTCGGGTGGAGAGTTGCTGCGGCCGGCGTGGGATGTCCGGCGGGGCCTGGCGGTCTGCCATGATCCCGGTCGACGCGGAAAGGGGCTTTGGCCCCCGGCCCAGCCGGCGGTTGGCAGCCCCTCTCCCGCGGCCCGCCGGCGGCTTGACCGGGGGTGGCCCGGTTCTAGACTCTACATCGGGTGGGCCTTGCTGCGGCCGCCTCCGGCGGAATCGCCGTCTCCTTTCGCTCCACTCCCCTCCCGAGGATCCCCTTCCGTGCCCGGCACCTGCGTCATCGGTCTGCAATGGGGTGACGAGGCGAAGGGGAAGCTCGTCGATCTTCTCACCGAGGAGCACGACGTCGTCGTCCGCTACCAGGGGGGGGCCAACGCTGGCCACACCGTCGTTTCCGGCGGCCAGACTTGGAAGCTTTCGCTCATTCCCAGCGGGATTCTCCGCGACAACGTCACCTGTGTCGTCACCGGAGGCGTCGTCCTCGACCCCGCCAGCGTGATCAAGGAGATGGACGGCCTCGAGTCGCGGGGGGTGAAGATCGGGAGGAAACTCCTGCTTTCCGACCGGGCCCATGTCGTGTTCCCCTGGCATGTCAGCGAGGACCGCTTCCTCGACGGCAGTCCGTCCGGCGGCGAGGCGATCGGCACCACCGGTCGGGGAATCGGCCCCTGCTACCGGGACAAGGTCGGCCGGTCGTTGGCGATCCGGCTCGGCGATTTCTACCGCCCCGATTTCCGCGACCGGCTCGCCCATGTCGTGAACGTCAAGAACGGCCTTTTTGCAGGTTGGAAAGTCGGCGGGACGACGATCGAGCCCCTCGATGCCGAGCGGATTCACGCCGAATACGCCGCTTACGGCAAGCGCCTCCGGCCGCACGTCGCCGACACCACCGCCTTCCTCCTCGACGAGATCGAGGCGGGGAAGCGGTTTCTGTTCGAGGGAGCGCAGGGCTCGCTCCTCGACATCGACCACGGCACCTTCCCGTACGTCACCAGCAGCAATTCCTCCGGAGTCGGTGTGTCGAGCGGGTCGGGCGTGCCCGGCCGCTGGATCGACCGGGTGATCGGCGTCGTGAAGGCCTACTCGACGCGCGTCGGCGGGGGGCCGCTCCCGACCGAGCAGATTAACGCCGTCGGCGAGCACCTCCGAGAACGGGGGCGCGAATACGGCACGGTGACCAATCGGCCGCGCCGGTGTGGATGGTTCGATGCCGTCGCCGCCCGCTACACCGCCCGGCTCTCGGGTGTCGATGTCCTTGCCGTCATGCTCCTCGACGTCCTCTCGGGCCTCGACGAAGTGAAGATCTGTTCGGCCTACGAGATCGACGGCCAACGCGTGAACCACTTCCCCAGCCACATCGACGATCTCAGGAAGGCTGTCCCGGTTTACGAGACCCTCCCTGGGTGGAGGGAGGACCTGACGGGCGTGCGGGGCTACGATGACCTTCCCCCTCAGGCCCGGGCGTACCTCGACCGAATCGGTGAGCTCCTCGGCCGGAGGGTGTCGATCGTTTCCGTCGGCCCCGACCGGGCCCAGACGATCCTCCGTGACCGCAACGTTGTCGGCAGCCCCCCGAAGCCATGGCCACCACACCAGCACCCCTCGGCGGCGAACGCCTGACGCCGGTGGCGGCGCCGGTCGAACCCGTGCCGCACGCCATCATCGCGCCGCGCCCCGAATCCATGCCGCGGCACGTCGCCATCATCATGGACGGCAACGGCCGCTGGGCGCGGACGCGCGGCCTGCCCCGCATCGAGGGGCACCGTCGCGGCGTGGCGAGCGTGCGAAGGACGACCGAGCAGTGTGTCCGTCTCGGCATCGAGCAACTCACCCTCTACTGCCTCTCCAGCGAAAATTGGCGGCGCCCGGAGGCGGAACTCTCGTTCCTGATGTGTCTCCTCGAGCAGTATCTCGTCGAGGAGCGGGCGCTTCTCATGGAGCAGCGCGTGCGGCTGTCGATGATCGGCCGCCGGGATGGGATCCCGGCGGAGACCCTCGCCGCCCTCGACCGGACCGCCGAGCTGACGGCCGGCAACGACGGCATGAAGCTCTGTCTGGCGATCAACTACGGCGCCCGCGCCGAGATCGTCGAGGCGGCGCGGCGCCTCGCCTGCGAAGTGCGGGATGGCCGCCTCGACCCGGAGGCCATCGACGAGAAACGCTTTGCCGCAGCGCTCGACACCGCCGGGATGGCCGATCCCGATCTCCTCATCCGCACCGCCGGCGAGATGCGCGTGAGCAATTTCCTTCTCTGGCAGATCAGCTATGCGGAGCTGTGGGTGACCGACGCCGCCTGGCCCGACTTCGACGAGGGGCAACTCGACGCCGCCCTCGCCTCGTACGCCTCGCGCGAGCGTCGCTTCGGGGGGCTCGGGAAACCGTGACGCTTCCAGGCCTCGCCACGCCGATTCCAGAAGATGTCCCGCCCAGGCCAGCGAGCCACACGCGGACGGCGCGGGTGATCATGGGCTTCGGGCTGCTCGGGGCCTTCCTGCCTCTGGTGTGGGCCGATTCCGTCGGCCTGTGGGGCGCCGGGGCGGCGGTGTGGCTGCTCCCGGTAGCGCTCCTCCTGGCGGGAGCCGCGGGAGCCGAATGTGTGGCGATCCTCGCCCACCGGGGCCTCGGGCCGCGGGCGGCCGTCCTCGTGGCCGGTTGTGTCGCCGTGCCCCTGGCGGCGGCCCTCGGTAGTCCGGCGTTCCGCTCCGCCGCCGGCGGGGGAGCGCCGCTCAATCCGGCCGGATGGGCTGCTGCCGCCGCCGTCGCCGCGATGTCGGGAGCGTTTCTCGTGGAGATGGTCTTCTACCGGCAGGGGGATGGGGCACTCCAACGACTCGCGGGAACGGCCCTCGGGCTGTCGATGGTCGCCCTGCCGATGGCCTTCGTCGTCAGCCTCCGTCTCACCGGCACGCCCGACTACGAGGGGGGCTGGCACCGTCCGGGGCTCGCGCCGCTGGTGGGGATGATCGCGGCGGTGAAGTTCGGCGACGTGCTCGCTTATCTGGTTGGTTCGACCGTCGGCCGTCACCGCATGGCGCCGACGTTGAGCCCGGGGAAGACGTGGGAAGGAGCGGTCGGATCGTTGTGCGGGGCGTTGATCGCGTCGTGGATCGTGCTGGTCGCCCTGCGTGGAGTGCTCACGCCTGCCGATGGAGGGAGTGCCGAGCCGTACGGCGGGTGGGTTCTCCACGGGCTGGTCGTCGGCGCGGCCGGCATGCTCGGCGACCTTGCCGAGTCGCTCGTCAAACGCGAGGCCGGCGTCAAGGATTCGGGGGGAGCGCTCGGCGCTCTCGGCGGTGGCCTCGATCTCGTCGATTCGCTTCTCTTCGCCGCGCCCGCCGCATGGTTGCTGTGGGTGCATTCGTTTCCGTCCTGAGTCGGCGCCGTCGATCGCGACCCTGCCGCCACTTTCCCCGGGGGAACCTTCCATGGATCGCCTGATGATGGATCGCCTGTTTCTCGCCGCGGCCGTTCTCGGCTTCGCGTGCAGCCCCCGATCAGGCGCGGCCGACGAGGCGAACTGGCCCGCCTTCCGCGGGCCGGCCGCGCGCGGTGTGGCGCTTGGGCGGGGGCTTCCCGACCGCTGGTCGGCGACGGAGAACGTCGCCTGGAAGACCGACCTCGCCGGCCGTGGGTGGTCGTCGCCGGTGGTCTGGGGGGACAAGATCTTCCTCACCACCTGCGAATCGACCGGAGAGGTCGAGGAGGCGAAGAAGGGGCTCTACTTCGGCGGTGATCGGACGGAGCCCTCCGAGGCGATCCACCGGTGGAAGGTGCTCTGCCTCGACCTCGAGTCGGGAAGCATCCGCTGGGAGAAGACCGTCTCTGAAGGGAAGCCGTCGCAGCCGATCCATCTCAAGGGGAGCTATGCCGCGGAGACGCCGGTCGTCGATGGCGAACGGCTGTGGTGCCTGTTCGGCAATGTCGGTCTGTTCTGTCTCGATCACGATGGCAACGAGCAGTGGCGCCGCGACATCCCTCCCCGTGCGATGCGCAACGGCTGGGGCACCGCGGCTTCGCCGGCGATCCACGAAGGCCGCATCTATCTCGTCAACGACACGCAGGACACCTCCGAGATTGTCGCCATCGACGCCGTCACCGGCGGAGAGATTTGGAAAACCGATCGCGACGAAAAGAGCAATTGGGCCACGCCTTTTGTCTGGGTGACGCCGGAGCGAACCGAGATCGTCACCGCCGGCACGGGCAAAGTGCGATCGTATGACACCGACGGCAAACTCCTCTGGTCGCTCCAGGGGATGTCGTCGATCACGATCGCCACCCCCTACGAGCACGACGGGCTGCTCTGTATCTCTTCGGGCTACGTCATGGATCGCAGCAAGCCGCTCTACGCGATCCGCCCCGGGGCCAGGGGCGACATCTCCCTGGCGCCGGGCGAGACATCGAACGCGTCGATCGCCTGGAGCCAGCCCTCGGCCGCCCCCTACAATCCGTCGACGCTCGCCGTCGATGGACGGGTGTATGTCCTCCACGACCGGGGATTCCTCGCCGCCTACGCCGGAAGCGACGGCCGGGAACTCTATTCCCCGCAGCGGATCCCCGAGGGGCGCGCCTTCACGGCCTCCCCGTGGGCCGCCGATGGGAAGGTTTTCTGCCTCAACGAAGATGGCGTGACGTTCGTGTTCCAGGGGGGGGACAGCTTCGAGCCCCTCCATGCCAACGCCCTGGCAGACGACGACATGTGCATGGCCACGCCGGCGCTCGCCGGCGACCGGCTCCTGATCCGCACCGCTGCCCGGCTTTACTGCTTCCGCCGCGCCGACTGATCCCCCGGCGGCCGCCGCACACGGGTTTTGTGCCGGTTTTGAGGGCCTGATCCCCGACGGGCGGGCCGGGGGGAACGTCGGCAGGCGCCTCCCTGGCAGCACGACGCACTTTGGCGGGTATACTTTCACGCTCCGGGTCCATCCCCTCCTCAACGAGACCGTCGACGCCTCATGCGTCGCGGGCTCCGATGTCCCGCACGACGATCGCGGTGATCGACTCCAAGCGGATCCTGGCCATTTTCGGCCCGCGGGACCAACACCTCCGCAGGATCCGGACGGCGCTGGGCGTGAACGTCTCCGCGCGCGAGGACTCGATCCGCATCGAGGGGGATGAACAGGCCGTCAAACGGGCCACGACGGTCTTCGAGCAACTCGATCGCGTCGCCCGGGAACGAGGGAGCGTCGATGCCACCGACGTCGCGCAGGCGATCGCGGTGGTGACCGGCGAAGAGGCGCCGGTTCATCACGAGCCGATCGATGTCCACCGTGCCGGCCGGCATGTCATGCCGCGCTCGGAGGGGCAGGCCGCCTACGTGCGGGCGATCCGCGAACACGACGTCGTCCTCTGTAGCGGACCGGCGGGAAGCGGGAAGACGTTTCTCGCCGTGGCGATGGCGGTGTCGCTGTGGCGGGCCGAACAGGTGCGGAAGATCATCCTCGTCCGCCCTGCGGTCGAAGCCGGTGAGAGCCTCGGCTACCTGCCGGGCGATCTCCAGGCGAAGATCAATCCCTATCTCCGTCCCCTCCTCGACGCCCTCCGCGAATTGATCGACTTCGAACTTCTCAAGCGGCTCGGCGAGCAGGACGTCGTGGAGATGGTGCCGCTGGCTTACATGCGCGGGCGGACGCTCAACAACGCCTTCATCATCCTCGACGAGGCTCAAAACACGACCGTCTCGCAGATGAAGATGTTCCTCACGCGACTCGGGATGGGCTCGAAGATGGTGATCTCCGGCGACACCACCCAGGTCGATCTCCCCGCGAACCGCACCAGCGGGCTCGTCGACGCGATGCGCCGGCTCCAGCATGTCCCCGGCTGTTGCCGGGTGCGTCTCGGGGGACGCGACATCGTCCGTCATCCGCTCGTGCAGCGGATCGTCGAGGCGTATGACGACGATGCCCACGACGACCATGGTCGTCCTCCCCGCTGATCCACCGCTGTCCCGTCGTTTCCTTTCGTCGCCGCTCTGTCTGTCGCACCCATGCCTGTCGCCCCCTCCTCCTACCGCCGCACCGTCCGTCGCGGCCATTCCGTGGAGGGGCCGCAGGGCTTTTGGGGGGCGCTTCTCGAGCGGGTGTCGCGATCGGAGGTTCTCCTTCGACTGGCGCTCTGTCTGGCGGCAGCCACGGTACTCCTGATCGCCCTCCACGGGTGGACCGAGCCGATGCCGTGGCACACCGGCTCCGTCGCCTCCCGGGGGATCGCGGCCCGCGTTCCTTTCGAAAAACCGGATCAGGAGCGGACCCGCACCGCCCAAGAGCGGGCTGCGGCCCAGGTGCGTGTCGTCTATACGCAGGATCCGGCTCCGCTCCTCCGCCTCCGGGATGGGCTGAAGAACCGGGCGGCCGAGATCGGCGCTGCCGAGACGCTCGATGTCGTTTCCCGCGATGCCTGGCTCGAGTTTGCCCCCGAGGCAGCGGCGGTACTCGTCGGCCTCCCCGAGCGGGCGGTGGTCGACGGCAGCCGTGCCGCCCCGGCAAAGCCGGCGGATGAGGCTGCCGACACGCCTCCCGCGGAGGAAGCCCCTCTCCCGGTCGCCGATGGGGCCGCGGCCGGCGCGGGGGTCGAGGCCGAGGTCGATCCGGCGCTCTCGGCCCAGTTCGCCGAGTTTGCAGCTTTTCTCTCCCACATCGACACGAAAGAGAAGCAGCAAGAGTTCGACAAGGGGATCGATCAAGCCTTCGCCGACCTGATC
>JBIIQL010000166.1:0-7204 GCA_044342095.1 Pirellulales bacterium | reverse complement strand
CGCGTCGCCCGGATCCATCTCGCAGTGCACCAGCGGCAACCGGGCGAGGACCGCATCCACTCGCTCCATGTCGGCGCCTGCCTGCTCGCCGGAGAGTTGGTGCTCGATCCGCCCGAGCTCATGCGAACGGGGTATTACCTGAAGGCAGCCGTTGGCCCGCGTCGAGGGATCGACGGCAATCGACACGCTCGTGAGGAGCGGCCAAAGAACTCCGTTGTTGTACCAGTAGCCATAATCTTGATGCCACGTCCACGCGCCGCCGACACGGGCGTCCTTCATGATCATCTTGGAGTGGTAGTGGTACACCTCGCCGCCGAGAAGAAGCTCGGCCGAGCGGACGATCCGTTCGCCTCGCGCGAACATGCCGTAGATCCCATCCCCCGGATGGTTCCAGAGCGAGAGCCGCACCACGCCCCCCTCGCCATCGGCCCGCCCGAACGAGTGCCGGTCGAGTTCCCGGTCCTCACGGGCGGCCCGGCCGAGGAGATCGATCTCGTCCCGGTCGTAGAAGCCGCGGGCGATCACGTAGCCCTCGCGGTGATACTCGGCGACCTGGCCGTCGGTGAGCGGTTGCGGCATGGTGGCTCCTCTCCCTGGGTAGGCGATACCCCCGACGGGTTGGTCAGGAGGGGGTCGTGGAAAGGCGTTTCACGATCACCGCCGTGCAGTCGTCGGCCTGCTTCGTCCCCTCCGAGAACTCCACGACCGCGGCGTAGACCAGGGCGATGATCTCGGCGACGGGGAGATCCCGGTGGCGGCGGACGACCTCGGTGAGCCGGTCGGTGCCGAACTGCTCCCCGTCAGGGCGCGACCACTCGAAAAACCCGTCGGTGAAGAGGAGAAGCATGTCGCCCGGCGCGAGCGGGACATGCGTCGGCGGATCGAACTCCACCTCTGGCATCAGCCCCAGCGGGAGCCCGTGGGTGGGAACCTCGTTGAAGGCGTCTTCGGCGGCGGTGTAGACGAGGAGCGGCCCGTGGCCGGCGCTGACATATTCGACGGAGCTTTGGGCCGGATCGAGGAGCCCGATGAACGCCGTCACGAACGTCCCCTCGCGGAGATCTTCGCCGAGGAGATCATTGATCTGCGGGACGACGCGGGCGAGATCCCGGCTCTGCATGAGGGTGCCACGGAGGAGCGCCCGGGCCTCGGCGGCCACCAGCGCCGGGCCGATCCCGTGACCGGTGGCATCGCCGATCGAGATCGCCAGATGCCCGCCCGGGAGGCGGAGCCAATCGAAACAGTCCCCTCCCGTCTCGTCGGCCGAGCGGTTCCAGCCGGCAATCTCGAAGCCGGGGAGATCGGGGGGCGTCTTGGGGAGGAGCCCCTGCTGGATCTCGCGGGCGATGTTGAGATCGCGCTCGATCCGCTGCTTGACGGCGTACTGCTCGAGGAGCCCCTGCCGCTCGATCGCCACCCCGGCCTGGGCACCGAGCGCCGAGAGGAGCCGCTCGTCGCGGTCGGAAAACGGCCCGCCGCGCTTGTTGAGGACCTGGAGGACGCCGACGATCTTCCCGTCGTGGCCGCCGAGCGGGAGCGTGAGGAGGCTCTTGGTGACGAAGCCGCTCTTCCTGTCGAAGTCGGGGTTGAACCGGGGGTCGGCGTAGGGATCGGGGATGTTCACCCCCTTCCCGGTCGTCGCCACCTCGCCGGCGATTCCCTTGTCCATCCCGAAGCGGATCTCCTGGATCGGCGTGCCCTCCATCCCGGTGGCGATGCGGCTGAACAGCTCCCCCTTGGCATGATCGCAGAGGAACACCGTCGCCCGCTCGCAGTCGAGAACGTCGGTCGCCGCGGCGGCGATCTGGGCCAGGAGAGGATCGAGGTCGACCGTCACACCGAGGGCGCGTGTGACGTCGAGGATCTTCTCGAGGTCGGCGACACGCCGGTCATCGTCGTTGCCACCAGCCATGTCACTTCCACCGCCAAGCGGTGATCCCGGAGAGGTCGCGGACCCAGAGTTCGATCGAGCCGTCGGCAGCGGCGGTCACGGCAAGATGGGCCCAGCTTTCGCGGCTGGCCACCTTCGCCTCCCCGACGAGCTCGAACTTTTCAGGCGTCGCCCGCACCAGCCGCAGGTCGCCGGTCTCGTCGAGGGCGAGGATTCGATCCCCCTGGGCGACGAGGCTCCAATACTTACCGAACGGCTCGGTGATCCAATCCTCCTTGCCGGTCGCCAAGTCGAGGCTTGCAAACCGCTGGTTACGGAGATGGACGTAGGCGTGGCCGTCGCGGATGATCGGGCTCGACATGTAGCCCTGAACCTTGTTGCGCCACACCGGCTCCGCCGGCTGCGCACCAGGCGCGGGGACGTCGAACAGGAACGATCCGCCGCCGTAGCTCGTCGTGAACACCTTTCCGTCGCTGACCGTCGGCGTGACGATGTTCATTCCCCGGAAGGCCTCGACGGGGCGCTTCCAGAGAACGTTGCCGGTGTCGGGATCGACCGCGGCGAGGTCGGTCCGTCCCTGGACGAGAAGCTGGCGCGTGCCGCCGATCGTGGCCAACAGCGGCGAGGAGAAGGCACTGCCGTTCATGCCGCCGCCGTCGTCGAGAGCGCGCCACAGGAGCTTTCCCGTAGCCTTGTCGAGCTTGCAGAAGCCGCCGCCGGCCTGGACGTAGACGGCATCGTCGAGGACCAACGGGCTCGACACGAAGCCGAAGGCGGGAAGCTCACTCTTGAGTTCCTTGACGAAGTCGACCCGCCACACCTCGGCGCCGCTCTCGGCATCGAGGCAGACGAGGACGTCGCGCATCCCCGCGACATAGATTCGCCCGCCGTCGATGGCCGGCGTGGCGCGGATCCAGGAGCCATTGCTGGCGGCAAAGAAGGGGACGGACATGGCGCCCTCCCACGTCGCCTGCCAGAGCTCCTTCCCGGTCGCCCGGTCGAGCGCCCGGACATGCTCCGTCTTGGCGTCGCGGGTCTCGGTGATGTAGACGGCCTTCTCCGTCACGAGCGGCCCGGAATAGCCGGGTCCGAGATCGACATGCCACAGCTGTTCGAGCCGCGACGACTCGAGCGCGTCGGGCCAGGTGGGGCCGGCGACGGTGCCGTCACGGGCCGCGCCGCGCCACTGGAGCCAGGTCTTGCCGGTCGCAGCTCCTCCATCCTGGGCCGGCGCCGTTCCGACGAGGCTCGCGCAGGCCAAGGCAACACCGAAGAATCCCGCCACGATCAACCGCGTTCGCTGCGCCATCGCTTGCTCCCCTTGGGACAACACCTTTCACCCTCCGGGCCATTCGACCCGCTCCACGGGGAAAAATCCATCCGGCCGCGATTCCCGGCTCACCCGGAGAGCCACGCGTCGCGGTGGGCCGCGACGAAGGCATCGTCGCAGAGATCGGGCCAGGCCCGCCGCACCCGGTCGATCTCCGCGCTCTGCCCCGAGCTCAGCCCCTCCCGCTCGTCGAGACACCAGATCCCTTTCAGGAGCCCCTGGCGGCGGAGCACTTCATGGAGCCCGGCGATGCAGCCCTGGAATCCATGGGCCGCATCGAAATAGGCGCTGTTGCAATCGGTGACGGCCACGGCCGTCGAGGCGAGCGCCGCATCGATCCGCCCCGGCCGACAGCGCTCGAGAAGAGCGACGGCCGCCTGCGTGTCGACGGCCCAATGCCCGAGGAGCCCGCCGACAAACCGCAGCGACTTCCCCTCGACGTCGTACGACGTGACGAGATCGGTCACTATTTGATCGTCGTTGCCGGTGTAGAGACTGACGTCGTCGCGGCCCGAGAGCGCCACGGCGCGGACGACGTCGAGCGTCTGATAGCGGTTGAAGGGGGCGACCTTGATCGCCACGACTTCCGGGATCTCGAGAAATCCACGCCAGAAGGCGTACGACAAGACCCGCCCACCGACCGCCGGCTGAAGATAAAACCCGACCAGCGGCATCACCTCCGCCACCGCCCGGCAGTGATCGAGAAGCGCGGCCTCGTCCCCTCCCGCCGCGGCGAGGCTCAACAGGCCGGCGTGATAGCCGAGATCCCGCAGGAGCAAAGCCTCGGCCACCGCCTGCTCCGTCGGCCCGCAGATCCCGCCGATCGCGACCGCCGGTCGCCCCGCCCGGGAGATCTCCTCGGCCGCCAGTTCGAGAACCGGCCGGAACAGCCCGACCCTGGCGTCACGGATCGCAAACTGCGTCGTGTGAACACCGACGGCGAGGCCCCCGGCGCCGGCGGCGAGATAGTAGCGCGCGAGGGCCCGCTGCCGGCGCTCGTCAAGCGTCCGCGCAGACGTCAGCGCGAGCGGATGGGCCGGGATCACATGCCCGCGCGCCAGCCAGCCCCGCACCCCGCCGATCCCGTCGAGGACGTTAGAAAGTGCCATCGCGGACCTCGAAATGGGTCGGCCGACCGAGCGACGCCCCGCCGCGCGCGATCCACTCGCAGACCATGGCTATCGCCTCGTCGATGGTCGTCTCCGGGGGGCCGAAGTGCCGCTCGCTCACCCGTGCGTCCCACAGCCAGGCCTCGCTCCCTTCGGCACCGGAAAACGTCGGCGCCCGCCCGAGCCTCGCGCCGCAGCGTTCGGCGAGCGCGCGAACCGCCACCCGTTCGACGCCGGTGACATTGAGCGCCACTGGCGGACATCCGGCCATCGCCAGGCTTTGAATCGCCCGGGCACTCGCGTCACGCTGCCAGATGAGATGGACATAGCCCATCCCCAGATCGACAGACTTCCCTTCGGCCACGGCCCGGGCGACGTCGTGGATGACGCCGTAGCGGGGCTCGACGGCGTAGCAGAGGCGAAAGTGGAGCAGCGGCATCCCCGAGGCAAGCGCCTCGTAGGCCACGACCCGCTCCCGCGCCACGCACGCATTGGCATATTCCCCGAGCGGCGTCAGCGGCGTCGATTCATCGGCCCCTGGGCCGCTCACCGGGAGGAGCGGATAGACGCAGCCGGTGGAAAAGAGGACGAACCTCGAGCGGCGGTAGCGCCGCGCCGCGAGATACGGGGCGAGCGTATTGACGGCCCAGGTCCGCTCCGGGGCATCGGTCGTGCCGAACTTCTGCCCCGTCATGTGGATCACGAGCGCGGCGTCGGGGAGCCGTCGGACGGCCTCCTCGTCCATCAGATCGCAGGCGACGGTGGCGATGCCGAGCCGCTCGAGCGCCCGCCTGGCCCGCGCATCAGAAAATCGGGAGACGGCGACGACGCGGCGGGACCGGCCACCGGCGGCGTCGAGCCCACGGCGAACCATCCGCGAAAGCGTCGGCCCCATCTTCCCGCCTGCCCCGAGGATGACGACGTCGCCGTCGAGGCGCTTGAAAGTCTCGACGACGCCGAGGGTGGGGCGGGAGAGATGCTCCTCGAGGGCCTCGACGTCGGCGAAGGATTCGAGCATGGGGTGATGAACGGAAGGCTATGCCACGAGCTCGCGGAGGACCGTTCCCGAGACATCGGTGAGGCGGAAGTCGCGGCCGGCGTAACGGTAGGTGAGGCGCTCGTGGTCGAAGCCGAGGAGATGGAGCATCGTGGCGTGGAGATCGTGGACGCTCACCGGCTTGTCGACGGACCGGAAGCCGAAGTCGTCGGTCGCCCCGTACGCCTGCCCTCCCTTGATGCCGCCGCCGGCGAGCCACACTGAGAAGCCGTAGTGGTTATGGTCGCGCCCCGCCTTCGCCTTCCCGTCGCCGCCGAGCTCCACCGTCGGCGTCCGGCCGAACTCGCCGCCGAAGAGGACGAGCGTCTCGTCGAGCATCCCGCGTTCGGCGAGATCGGTGAGCAGCGCCGCCACCGGCTGGTCGATCTGGCCGGCAAGCGTGCGGTGGTTCGACTCGATCTGCTCGTGGTTGTCCCACGGCTGCCCCGCCCCGTGCCAGAGCTGGACGTAACGCACGCCGCGTTCGAGGAGCCGCCGGGCGATGAGCGTTTGCCGGCCATGGACGGTGTCGCCGTAGAGCGCCCGCATCGGCGCCGACTCGCGGGTGAGATCGAAGGCCTCGGCGGCTTCCAGTTGCATCCGGAAGGCCATCTCGAAGGAGTGGATGCGAGCATCGAGCCGAGCATCGCCGCGGGCCTCGCGGTGGGCGGCGTTGAGCTTCTGGAGCCAGTCGAGCTGATGCCGCTGCACCCGCGCGCTTGCATGCGGGCTGCGGATGTTTTCGATGAGCTTCTCGAGCTCGGTGTGCTGCGAATCGATCGACGTCCCCTGGAGCGTGCCGGGGAGAAAACCCGACTGCCAGTTGTCGGGCCCCTTCACCGGATGCCCACCAGGACACATCGCCACGAAGCCGGGGAGGTTTTGGTTTTCCGTCCCGAGGCCGTAGAGGATCCAGCTCCCGACGCTCGGCCGCGGCTGGACGGAGTCGCCGCAATTCATGAGCATCAGGCTCGGCTCGTGGTTCGGCACCTGGGCATGCATCGAGCGGATCACCGCGAGTCGGTCGGCGTGGGCCGCGAGCTTCGGGAAGATGTCGCTGATCTCGAGGCCGCTCTCGCCGTGCCTGGCAAACCCGAAGGGGGACGGCAGCGGCGATCCGGTTTTCCGTTCGGTCGTGAAGTTGACAGGCGCCGGCTGGTCGGCGTATTTGGCGAGCGCCGGCTTGGGGTCGAAGGTATCGACCTGCGACGGGCCGCCGTTCAAGAAGAAATGGATCACACGCTTGGCGCGCGGAGCGAAGTGAGGGGCCTTCGCCGCGAGCGGCTCGAGGAGCGGATCCCCGGCCGCCCGAGCCACGCCCCCCGTCTCGCCGAGGACACCGGCGAGCCCGAGCAAACCGATGCCTAAGCCACTGCGGGCGAGGAGATCGCGACGGGAGAGTGGGAGGGGCGGGAGATACGTCATCGCGGCGGCTTTCACGGGGACGATCAGTCGACGAACATCAACTCGTTCGAGAGGAGGAGCGCCTGCACGAGTTGCTCGCGCGGGGAGAGCGGCGGCGGGGGCAGAGCCGCGGCGGGCTTCCCTTCTTCCGGTGGCGGAGGCGGTGGGAGTGGCTCGGGACGTGGCGCCGAGGCGAGGAAGGCGATCGCCCCCTCCCGCTCGTCGCTCGTCGGCGGCCGCTGATAGACCGCCTGCCAGACGCGGTCGAGGGCGACGCCCGCCTCCTCCGCGCTCTCTTCCGGCCAGCGCTTCCGCACGAGCGACCGAGCACGCTCCGCGACGAAGGGATGATTGAGGGCGAAGAGCGACTGCTGCGGGACGGTCGTCTCCAACCGCTTCGGCATGTGGAGATCGGGATTGGCGAAGTCGAAGAC